>CAZSZT010000098.1:0-6333 GCA_964611175.1 uncultured Bacteriovoracaceae bacterium | reverse complement strand
GCCCTTAATAACGACCCGTTCTTAAAATTTCATAAACCTTGGGTGAAAGCTATTGAGCAGATGATCAAGATGGGAGTGCGCGCGGAGCAACAGGCCCTTGCGAAGCATGGTCTTAATTATGTGATCGACGAGTACTTGCCCGCAAAGATTAAAGGCGCCAGTAAGTTTCTTCCTTGAAAAATAAGCGTGCTCAAGTTTCTTGGGTTTTGGTGGATGTCGGAAATTCGGCTTTTGCCACGACTATTCTGGCCGCGCTTTTTCCGATTTATCTTCCATCACTTCTACCGAAAGAGGGCATTCAGTTCGCTTTAGGAAGCTGGATTTGGCAGAGCTCGGCTCTTTCTCTCTGGGCGTACACGGTTTCCGGAAGTCTCTTCATTACATTCATTATTTCCCCGGTGCTCGGAGCTTGGGCGGATCGAGGGGGTCATCGGAAAAAACTTTTTTCTTGGTTCACTTTTCTTGGCGCAACATCGACGATACTTCTTTCCATTTGTAGTAGTTGGAAGGCGGCTCTCTTTTTCTTCGTCTTGGGAAATATTGGTTTTAGCGGAAGCACCATTTTTTATAATTCGCTTCTCACTCAAGTGGCCGCTGAAAAAGATTGGCATAAAATTTCACTTCGCGGTTTTGCCTGGGGCTATATCGGCGGTGGAGTTCTTTTGGCGATAAACCTTCTTACAATCTTAAAATATGACTGGTGGGGTCTTGCCAGTCGAGAAGCGGGGGTAAAAGTCAGTTTTTTTTGTGTGGGACTTTGGTGGATGATTTTTAGCTTTCCGGCAATCCTTTGGATTAAAGAAAATGAAGTTACCATTAACCTTAAATGGTCCGAAGCCTTAAAAAGCTTTCATGAACTCTGGAGAACTCTAAAAGGCTTGATTTCAAAAAGAAATCTCCTTCTGTTTATGCTCAGCTACGCTCTGTTTAATGACGGAATTCAAACGGTCATCTCAATGGCCTCCCTATTTGGAAAGGAAGTTCTGGCTCTAAATGAAGAAACCCTCATCGGGACCTTACTTTTAATTCAGTTCTTGGGCCTACCCTTTACCCTTTCGATGAATTTTCTTACCCGACATATCGGTGCAAAACGAGTCCTTATGATTTCTCTTTTTATTTGGATAGGAATTCTCGCTTATGCCTATCGAATGACGACAGCATTAGATTTTTGGGTTCTTGGAATTTTAGTAGCCTTCGTCTTGGGAGTTTCCCAGTCTCTTCCGCGCTCGATCTTTGCAAGCCTTATCCCTAAAAACAAACAGGCCGAATACTTCTCCTTTTATGCTCTTTCTGGAAAAATGACGTCCGTTTTAGGCCCCTTGTTTTTTGGAATTGTAAAGGATGCTTTCGGTGACGCACGCATTTCAATCGCTGCAATGGGTCTATTCTTTATTTTAGGTGTTCTCCTTCTTTCCTTCGTTTCGATTGATCCCGCCAAAACCTGAAAGGTATCATAGAGTCATGCTAAATTCCCGTCTGTTCGCTACTCTGTTTTGCCTACTTTGCCTTTTCTCCGCCTGCAAAAAGTCCGAAAGACATGCCATATCCTATTCGGAGCAAGTCGATATTCATTCGAAAGCAACGCCGGTTAAAAATGATTGGCTTGTTCTTTGGCTTGCGGCCAATCCGGAAATTTTAAACCCGATCATTAGCAGTGACGGTTACGCTAATGATGTGATGGGAAATATTTTTGAAAGCCTAATAAGTTACGACGCCATGACCGGAGAGCCGTATGGAAGACTTGCCGAGTCTTGGACGGTTTCTGAAGATGGCTTGACTTATGATTTTAAACTCAGGAAAAACGTGAAGTTTCACGACGGACGCCCCATGACCGCCGCAGATGTGAAATTTAGTTTTGACGCCATTAAGAATCCCAAAGTCGATGCGGCTCATCTTCGAAATTATTATTCCGGAATTGACCGACTGGAAGTGATGGATCCACACCACGTTCGTTTTCACGTCAAAACCATCTATTTTAGGAACCTCATTATCATGGGGTTGATGGATATTATTCCAAAACACATTTATGGAAAGGGGGACTTTAATAAAAATCCGGCCAACCGAAAACCGCTGGGGACTGGTCCGTATGTCTTTTCAAAATGGGACAATGGGCGTGTCATTGAACTTGAACGTTCCAAGAATTATTGGGGACTCGAAGTCGATAAATTTAAAGACCGGTATAACTTTAATCGAATCGTCTATCGCATTATTAACGAACAAAATGTTGCGGCAATGGGCCTTAAAAAGGGCGATATCGATGTCATGGAGCCAACCATCACTCAATTTACCAAAGAACTAACCGGGCCCGAAGTCGACGAAAAGTTTTATAAGATCCGATATTCCACCGAAGATGGTGCTGGCTATAGGTATATTGGCTGGAATCTTAAGAATCCGATTTTAAGTTCGAAAAAGATTCGCCACGCATTAGCGCATGCCATGCCACGAGAAGAAATCAATAAAAAGGTTTTTGAAAATTTTTCAGATCTTTCCGTGGGACCCTTTCCACGAAAAAGCCCTAAAGCGGATCCGCATATTGTTCCAATTCCTTACGATATCCACAAGGCGAAATCCATTTTATCAGAAGAAGGCTGGGGGGATTCCGACAAGGACCAAATTCTCGACAAAAATGGGGCGAAATTTTCTATTGAGCTTCTCTATCCATCGGGAAGCGCGGAAGGCGATCGAATGGCGCTGATTTATCAACAATCCTTGAAAAATCTTGGCATCGAACTTCGTCTTCGAACCTTAGAATGGACGGTTTTTTTGCAACAACTTCAAGCGGCTAAATTCGACGCTGTGATGCTGAGTTGGCTTTCAGCCCTCGATATGGATCCTTATCAGATTTGGCATTCCTCTCAAGCGGCTTCCGGGGGCAGTAACCGAATCTCCTATAAAAACCAACGGGTGGATGAACTCCTAGAAACAGCTCGTATAACTCTCGATCGAGAAAAGCGGAATCAAATGTATCAGGAATTTTCCAGAATCATTGCAGATGATGCGCCTTATTTATTCCTATTTGAACGTCCCGCTCTTTTGGTTGTTTCAAAACGTTTTGCTCGCGTTTTTCCGGTTGGAAAAATGGGACTTGATAGTTCCAAATGGTTTACTCCGAGTGGTTTAGAAAAATACCGAGATGCTGAATAACAAAACGTGAGAAATTATCTCCTCAAGCGAATTTTATTTTTTTTCTTCACCCTCTGGGGGATCACGTTTGTTTCTTTTTTAATGCTCCAGCTGGCCCCCGGATCCCCGCTTGAAATGAAACTCATGAAAGATAAGTCCGGCGGGCTCGGGGATAAATCGGCACTGACGGAAGAGCTTCGAGAGGAACTTAAAAAGCAATACCATCTCGATAAACCCATACTCATTCGTTACGCGCTTTGGATGAAAGATGTTGTCCGTTTAGATTTTGGAACATCGTTTGTCGATCATCGGCCGGTTATCGATAAAATTGATGAACGCCTACCGGTTTCGTTAATTTTTGGAATCAGTTCCGTGTTGATTGCCCTGCTGGTCGGAATTCCTTTAGGTCTTTTGAGTGGGGCCTTTCATAAATCTATCTTTGACAGAGGGATCGCGTTCATCGTCGTCGCTCAGTATTCCTTGCCGACCTATGTCGTCGGCATCCTTTTACTGACGTTCTTCGGGGGTGGGGATTTTTTAGACTGGTTTCCGATCTATGGAATTCAATCCGATCATTATGAAACTTTGAGTTGGATGGGAAAAATCCTGGATCGCGCCCATCATTTCATTCTGCCCTGCTTTTGTTATTGCCTTGGAAGCCTTGCGTTTATTACTCAACAACAGCGGGCAAGCATCCTCGATGCGATTTCTCAGGATTATATTCGAACGGCGCGGGCCAAAGGTCTAAGCGAACCCCTTGTATTTTTAAAACATGCCTTTCGCAATTCTCTCATCCCCATCATCACGATTGTAGGAGCCATGATTCCAAGTGTCTTAGGGGGTGGCGTTATTATCGAGACTCTCTTTTCGATTCCCGGCTTAGGATTGCTCGCTTTTGAGTCATTATTGCAGCGAGATTATCCAACGATCATGGCCAATTTTACAATTTCGGCTTTTCTTTCGCTGCTCGGGATATTTTTGTCGGACATTTTATATGTTCTTGTAGATCCACGGATTGATTTTGAGGGACGATGAAGATTTTTAAGTTTTCGGTACTTTCAAGTGTTATGGTCGCAACATTCTTTGGTGTGGCCTTCTTCGCACCATGGATTGCGAACGATAGCTCAGATCCAGAAGCTCTACTTCCTCTGGTCAAATATGGCCCCGAAACCGCCGATATTTTCACAACAGAGATTCTAAGCCCCCCCGATGAGTCCCACCTCATGGGAACCGATTATATCGGACGAGACGTATTTTCCAGGCTCATTCATGGCATTCGAAATTCACTCTTCTTTTCTCTCGTGGTTGTTCTTGTATGCATGGGAATGGGAATGGTGATGGGGGGCCTGATGGGATTTTTGGGAGGCTGGGCGGACCTTCTTCTTTCACGATTCATGGAGGTTATTGGGAACTTCCCGATTTTTCTTCTCCAACTGACGCTCCTCGCCTTTTTTGATACGAGTTATAAAATTCTCTTTTTTGTGATGATCATCGCGGGATGGATTCCGTATTGCCGCTTTACTCGAGCGGAGTTTTTGCGTTTACGAAATCAGGAGTTTGTTTCGGCGGCGGAGGTGGTGGGAAACTCGAAGTTCAGAATTTTTTTCAGGCATTTACTCCCCAATTCACTCACGCCCGTTTTGATTTATTTTCCGTTCGATCTCTCTTCAACCATTATTGTCCTCGGCGCTTTATCGTTTCTTGGTTTTGGAGAGCCCGTAAACGTCGCCAGCGTGGGGGAACTTCTAAAACAGGCTAAAGATCACTTTCGAGAGGCCTGGTGGCTGGCGGTATTCCCCGGGGGGCTTTTATTTATGCTAACGCTTTCACTTGCTTTATTTGGATCTTCGTTACGCGATATTTTAGATCCACGAAATTCCGATGAACGTATTTAAAGGCCAAGGAGTAGAGGCGATAAGCCGGGTTCTGTTTCAAAGGAGATGGCCAACATTCTCCTTCGATGACGATCATCAATCTGGGAGACCCGTTACCGAATCCCTCTAGCGATCGACCTTCGTCTTGGTAGCTCTCTTGTTTAACTGGAGCTACCGCAGCGGGGAATCTCCCACAGATGAGTTCACACTCATGAAGACGACATTTGATCTTGCACCCCATAGGGTTTAACGCGATTGCAGTCGCCTGCAAAAGCCGTGAGCTCTTACCTCACGATTTCAACCTTACCTGATCTCATTTCTGAGCCATCGGCGGTATGATTTCTGTGCCACTTTCCGTATTCCTTTTCAGGAACCCAGGCCGTTAGCCTGTATGGTGACTCAAAGTTACCCAACTTTTTCTGTTGAAGAAGTTGTTTAACCTCGGTGCCCGGACTTTCCTCTAACAGAAAATGATTTCCCACTTTCTGTCAGCGATCGTCTGCCTCTACCTCCTTATAAAGACTAGTTAGCTCTTCGAACTTAAAAGGATCAAGAATTGATTTCGAAAAAATGAATTCGGCGTTAAGACGCCGCCTGAGCGCGAAAATTCGAATCCAATTCGGATGCCGGAAACAAAATCCTTGAACAACTGGAGCAAGTTATGATCTCTTCCATTTTTTCCAAACGAATTTTCGTATGCGGCGGAATCGAAACGTGACAACCACCGCAAACCAATCCTTCGACTAGGGCAACGCCGTTCCCCTTTCGAATTTTTTGAACTCGTTCATAGAGAGAAAATACAGTGTCGTCAACCATCGAAATATATTCGTCTCGCTGAGCCAGGAGACCCGATCGTTGCTTCGCAATTTCCGCCAACCGCGCTTTTCTCTGTGTATCGAGCTCCGCAAATTTGGTTTGTAGAGCTTCAAAGGCTTTTTGTTTCTCGTCACGACCTTGCGATATTTGAGTGCTGAGTTCAGTTTTCTCGGTCAGTGCTCTTTTCGTATCCACAAGCTTTTTTTGAAAAGCATCAAACTCCTTGCCCGCCGAAAACTCCTCCTTCGTATTTCGAACATCCCGACGCTTGGCCTCCGCCTTCTTTAGGTCTTCTGACAAAGTCATCACTCGAAGTTCTAAAGAACGCTTTTCACGATCGATTTCGCGTAGGTTTCTTTCTAAAACTTTTAGGGCCTTTTCAGCCTCAGATATTTGGCCCTGAACGTCCAAATAAGCGGGGGACTGGTTCTTTTCCTCGTAATTAAGGCTAAAAAGCTGGTGTTGCCACGTAAGTTATAACAGTCCTGTATTCTCCAGGTGGGACTCCGGCATCAGCTCC
>CAZSZT010000097.1:427-6362 GCA_964611175.1 uncultured Bacteriovoracaceae bacterium | reverse complement strand
AGCTTTTGACAAATCATCCTGAAGGTTTAAAAATTCTTTCGCGCCTTCATTCGGAATTAAGAGAATGGGAAGGTACTCAAAACCCAAGGGATTTTTATTCAACCTGGCCACTCTTAGAATCTTTATCGAGACACGAATTTTCTTTATCGAATGAAGCGGCCTTGGAAGCAGATCCGAAAAAAGTGGCTGTCTTAAGCCTCCATTCAAGCAAGGGGTTAGAATTTGATCATGTCTTTATTCTGTCTTTAGTTGGACGCCGCTTTCCATCTAACTTTCAGAGCCCAACTTGGACGTTACCCGAAAATTGGTCGAAAGAAGGAATTCCAAGCAAGGCCAGTCATATCGAAGATGAGCGCCGGCTCCTGTACGTTGGAATGACTCGAACGAAGAAGAAACTTACGCTCTCGTCCGTGCAGAAAAAAGGAGTGAAAGTTAGCTCCTTTGTCACCGATGATATTCAAACGAAAGTTCCTTCTCCAGAGATTTTAGAGTTGAGAGAAATTCCTTCGAAAGATCTTGTTGTTTTAGCGGATCGTAAAGGATTGCCATTATTTTCTCGCTCCTCCCCGGCTGAATCGCCTTCTTGCGTTAAAAATTCAAGAGCCTTAAGGCTTTCCTACACTCAACTCGAAAAGTATGAGCGGTGCCCGAGAGCGTATCAATTCGCGTACGATTTTCGCATCCCCGTTCCGACCCCTTCTCCCATGGCGATGGGTGTTGTCATTCATGAGGCACTGGAAAATTTCTTTCGATTTCGAAAAACCCACAATGAAATCCCCCCTAAGGATATTTTGATCCAATACTTTAAAGAGGCATTCGATAAATCATTAACAGCCGCTCAGCCGTTAACCGAATTTGAAAGGACGCTGGGTATAGAAAAACTTTCGGCCTACTACGATTTTCAGAACGGAAAATTTCCTATTCCTTATGCCATTGAAGAAAAGTTTAGTCTATCGATCGACGAGCATCGCATAACGGGCAAGATCGATCGAGCCGATTTCGAAAACAACGAATATGTCATCATCGATTACAAAACAGGGCGCGGAAAAACGAATGCTAACCCCGACGATCAAAAGCATGCTCGCGAATCTCTTCAATTTTCGATTTATGCGTTGGCCGCAAAAGAATTTTTTAAATGGCCACTCAAAGAACTTCGATTTTACTATGTTTATGACAACCAAATTTTATCGACAACCCGAACAAACGACGAGTTAGAAAAGACAAAGAAAAAAATCTCGGAAATAGCCGATCAAATTCTATTAGGAAATTTTGAGCCAACGCCCAACAAAATCATATGTGAAAGATGTGAATTTCGACGTCTTTGTCCAGCGGCCGTCGGCTGACTCTGGCTTGAGGCACTATTCGAATGAATCGAATAGTGCCCATTCTTAAAATCGGAAACTATGGAAAAATCGACGAGGGTGTCGCCTCAAAATTAACAAAACTTCCTGAAGTTCCAAACGGATCGGAAGCAGAAGCTCCGGCTGTAAAAACAGAATTACAATGTCTTGTAAACTCAACGGGAATAGTCGTAAGGTCCGAAATATCCGAACAACCGCTTCCCGGGGTGCTTTGACAGAAATTTGCCGTTGTTGTTAGATCTGGAAGTTCCACGGCATCCATTGAACCACCCGCACCCGTCGTATCTGTACTACTCGTACTCTCTCCCGCATTGTTGTTGGCGTCGGAGGTCTTCGCCATTTTCATGGTTCCGCCTTTAGTTCCTGTCCCATACATCCGATAGCAACCAAACTGCGCCGGATCGGTCACACGCTGAGATTCAATGGAAACAGCATTCACCGTTGCAGATTGAGTGGAAGTATTATAGTTGGCAATCCCGTATATAGCGGCGTCCGACGTTGCATCACTCAAATAACTGCTTGCAAATTTTGTGGCAAAAACTTTAACAAACTGATTCTCGGTCGTTCGATCCCACTGAAGATAAGAAGCACGATTTCCGCTTTCTCCTCTACCCTGAATTCCGTCGGGCCCTTCAATCATAAATCCCTTTGATTGATCGGCGCTTCCGCCCCAGTAAATGATCATAAAAGTGTCATCATCTACAGTCACTGTCCCTTTAGCGTCGTAGCCAAGATTCGTTGCAAAATCTTCTGTCGGACTAACAACACTTAATATGATCGTCTTCGAATTAAAAGTTTTACTAATGGTTTGCGGTAACGCCGCCTTGTCTGGATTCATACCCATTGATCTTGCAAAATGACAAAGCGCACCCTCCGCCCCGGATGGAAAGGCCGTATTTAAATTGCACAACATGGAATTGAAATATTTGAGCGCTCCGTGCTGATAAGTCTCCCCGCTCAGCAGAGTACTGCACGTCTGAAAAGCGGTCTCCCCTATCGCATTACACGTTTCATCGCCCTCAGCCCACGCCTTCAAAAACCGGACTTGAGGAGCTTGAGAATCGAAAAACTGAAGAAGATTTTGGGCCTCCACATACTTTGAAGTTTTTTGATCTGTCGGCTTAAAGGAAAAACCCGTGATTAATAAAATAAAAAATCCGACGCTGGATACTGAAAACAAAACTATTCTCTTCACAACCAACCCTCCCTTAATCGATGTCCGTTGAGATTGACGTCGGGAGCGAAGAAAGACCCGAGCTTGAACTACAACTCGACAACGTTAACCCGAGACCACAAGTAAAAACTGATAACAAAAATGCCCATTTGATATACGACATACTCATTCCCCTTTCGATAACGAAATTATAGAACCGCCGAATAAAAGCTGGCTAGCTTTATCTGAAGAACAAGCGGGATATCGCTCAGTTTGGGCTTTTCATTAAAGTAAAATAAAATGTGGCGCCCTCATTGGGACGAGAGTCCACCCAAATCTTTCCGTTATGGCGTTCGACGATTTTTTTTGCCACAGCGAGTCCGATTCCCGTGCCGGGATATTCGTCTCGACTGTGAAATCTTTGGAAAATTTCGAAAATACGATCGCTATGCGCGGAATCGAATCCTACGCCATTATCTCTGGCAAATATCTTCCACGTATTCCCATCGTCTTTGCATCCAATTCGAATCTCCGCCGGACGATTCTTGTCTCGAAACTTGACGGCGTTAGAAATGAGATTTTGAAATAACTGAACTAACTGAAAATAATCCCCAAGAACATGGGGTAACTCTTCAATTTGAATCTTTACTTCAGATTCTTGAATGAGAATTTTCAAATTATCCATTGCCCCCTGAACGACATCAGAAAGATTGACAATCTCTAAAGACCCATCGTTATTCCCCGATTGGGAATAAATAAGAAGGGCATCAATAAGGCCGGTCAGCTGCTGAGCTGATTTTACTGAATTCTGAATATAAGCTTTCGCTTTCTCGTCAATGATATCCTTATATTTTCGCTCTAAAAGTTGAAGTTGAAGCGAAATCATCCGCAACGGTTCTTTGAGATCATGAGAGGTGACCGCAGCAAACTGTTCAAGCTCTCGATTGGAAACCGCCAGATCTGTACTTAATCTTCTTAACTGCTCTTGAATTCGCTTTTGGTCCGAAATATCGACATTAAATCCAACCATACGAGTTGGGTTACCGTCGGCGTCCATCAAGGATATCCCACGAGCCAGTATCCAGCGGTAAAATCCATCTTTGGTTCTCTGCCGATATTCGAATTCAAATTTAGCATTCACTCCGCTGAGATAAGCTTGAACGGTTCGTTTGGCTCTTTCCCGATCCAGGGGGTGCATGGAATCAAGCCATTGAAGATACGGATTTCCTTCTTCGTGGAGTTTTCCGGCATCCGCATTCCAATCCCAAACGCCGATGTCGGAGGCCTCCAAAGCACGGATTAAACTGTCGACACGCTCCCTAAAAATAGTTTCATCGAATTTCTTATTCGTTACATCCGCCAAAAAAATGCTAAGCCCCGAAGGCGACGCATACACTCTAACCTCTAACCATGCGCTAACATTCGGAATATACGTCTCAAATGAAACTGTTTCGCCAGAATTCATCGCCTCATGGTACTTTTCAAAGAAAAGGGTGGATTTAAACTGAGGAAATTCGTCCCAAAGCTTCTTTCCAATCAGCTCCTTTCGGCTACGTTTTGCAATTTTCTCAGCATGTGCGTTTCCATATAAAATTCTCCAATACCGATCGACGAGAAAAAATCCATCGGTAATGCGTTCAACGGCTTCGAAAAACTCCCCTTGCGATGGAATTCGCAGATCGTTTTCTGTGGATTTCAAATGTTGGTCCATTCTATTTGGATACGTCTCTGAATATTTCTCTGGGTTCACGATATAGACCTCACACGATTGAAGGGTACAAAAGTCTTATATTGCTCCGATAGATAACATGGGCCCTTGCTAGTGCTCATCTCATTAAAAGGCAAGTTTAAAAAACAAAATGGGGTGGTTTACCAATGAGGAAAATTTGTTTATGCCTTTCAAAGCGTTCGTATGGAGCCCGTTAAAAGCTATACAAGAAGTGCTCTTTTTTTTCTGACGCTTGTTATAAGCGTCATGACAAACAAGGCGTTTCCGGCCGAACGAACTATTGAACCCAAAGACTGTCGACGACTTTTAGCCCGTCTTTCAACTATTGAGACTTTTACGGCGTTGCCTCGGGTTTTCACCGACCATTTGGCGATAGATCGAACTCACCATGGTGTTTTAGTGGATTCACCTCCTAATGGGGTGATGACCAGGGCCAGGCGCCCTAATTATCTCAAACCGAATCTGAGTTCGATACCGGATGCCGAACGAGAATCATTAGTTCAAATGGGATTGTTGGCGGTTCGTCAAGAAATGGAGGATCTAGCGACACTCAAGACGCAGCGCAAACTGAATTTAAGCAAGACTCATGGGGCTTCAGATACTTTTTTACTCAGTATTGTCGTGGCTTCAACCTTGCGGACTCCAGAGCAACAAGTCGGCGCCGCTCGAGCCATGTGGGTGGTGAATCGATTGGATGATTTAGCGGATCAGTTTTACGTCTGGAGATTGATAGGCAAGGATATTTACGATGCGCCAGCGATTCAGTTGATACAGCTCTTTGACAATACAAGAACGCATCTTAACAAAAGATATTATGAAGCATTCATCGCAAGGGCTGAGAAAGTTGAGACGTTTAACAAAAAGGCGTTTGATGACGCGATTCGCTTGATCGTCATCGGGGCTTCGTTGTTTTCCCAAAAAACCAATCGGGAGAAGGAAACTCGGGTTAATGAATTTGCCCAATACATCAAAGATAAATTTTCAGGGAATCCGCGTGTCCTCAATCTACTCGATTCGCTTAACGCTCTTTATATTTCCTATATTGGAAAAGTCGTATCGGGTGCTTATGATGCTTTTTCAGAACAGACGACTCCGGCCCTCACGGTCGTGAAAGATTTATTTTATGCTGGAGGTGGATTCGCAAACGCGGATTCGGAAATCCTTGATAAACAATTGAATCGTAGCCTGTATCTCAATTCATCGATAATGGCTCGGCAGTTGGATCTTGTATGGCGATCGATTCAAACGGAGCACAATAAACAGGAACAAGAATTTTTACTTGCTCCCCTAAGACTCTTTCTGGATGTCTTTGAAAATCCTTTGAGGCAAAATGGGCTTTATGATCAGTACGCCGAATATGCCGATTGGTATGACGAGCAATGGGCGGAACCAAGTCCGTCGCGAAAAGCCTTCAAGTGAATACGAAAGTTCAGTAAAACATACATCATAAACGCTCGGTTGGCGGAACTCTGAATTGTGGTGAGTGAACGAGAGTTTCGACAAAGTCGAAACCGAAGTGAACGAATAAAATGCGACTGAACAAGGAGCATTTTAAACAATTCAGCTACCCAACCCCAAGGGTCTGGAAAGGCTGGTGCATTTCCTCGGGCCCATCGGAGCCGCGTCTGCCCCTTCTTGCGAAAAGCCTTCAAGTGAATACGAAAGTTCAGTAAAACATACATCATAAACGCT
>CAZSZT010000097.1:0-327 GCA_964611175.1 uncultured Bacteriovoracaceae bacterium | reverse complement strand
CGGTTGGCGGAACTGGCAGACGCGCAAGTCTCAGAAGCTTGTGGGGGCAACCCCGTGGAGGTTCAAGTCCTCTACCGAGCACGGAAACCTCCACGGGGCAACCCCGACTGCTCCTCTGCGCACACCTCCGGTGTGACGTTACAAGTCCTCTACTGAGCATCTGTGGTTAATGAGATCCAGTTTTTAGTCTTTCGACTCCATTATTTTAGAGGTATAATGGCTTTGAATCTGAACCTTGGCTCGTCTGAGTAGTAAGATTCACCCGGGACCCGTAAGGGTCCTTTTTTTTGTCCGGGTTTATATGTAGTTAGATATAAACGACACCTT
>CAZSZT010000096.1:0-6379 GCA_964611175.1 uncultured Bacteriovoracaceae bacterium | reverse complement strand
AAGAACTTGAACCTGAACGCCATGATCATCGCATTCCTTCATTCTCACCTCGGGATCCCAACAATTTGATTTAATCTCTCGAAAAAGTTTGCCATCCATCATCATTCGAGCACAAGAAGGCTTATGATGTTCCAGTTCAATCAAACCTTTGTAGCCAAATTTTTTTCCGAAGGCCGGTAATTTTTCGGGAAGAATATGGGTATGAATATCAATTTTAAGCATTTTTAACCTTATAATGTCGCGCTTGTAACTGATAAAGCGCAAATAAGATGACAATATAAATGGCAAATTCAATGGGTGTGGGCCACTGTCGCTGGAAAACCGCTTCCAGGAAAATCCCAAATAAGACCGAAGCCTTCGTAAGTGCCGAGGCGATCGACGCTCTTAAATGAATATACGAATACGTCATAAACATCTGCCCCCCGAGTGCGAAAATTCCAATTCCAAGCAATAAAAGTAGCTCTCGCTCATGAACCGGCATGAAAGGCTCTCCGGGAAAACTAAGACCCACGATTGCCGTCGTCAGTCCAAAACACCACACAATGAGTGTGGGTTTAAACCTCTGAGCGGAGTAACGAAGCGACATATACGCAAGGCTTCCCATAAAGGCACCTCCAATTCCAATCAACAAAAAGGGAAGCGGAATATCGGGAGTTACCGGAGAATAAAGAAGGGCCGCACCTCCAACGATAATAAAAATCCAAAAACCTTCGTAAGCTGAAACTCGCTCTTTTAAAAAATACCACGACAAAAGAACGACAAAAAGAGGTGCAAAATCCGCGAGGATTAAAGCCGTTCCAACATTCAAATGTTGCAGATTATAGTTATAGCAAAGAAGAGAAACAGAACCCGCCAAGCATCGAAGCAAAAGAACAATCGCCTTTTTATTTCTTAAAAGACCCAAGTGCCTGTAGGCCCATGGCGTGAGCACGGCCAACATAATAAAACCACGAATCGACGCCACCTGCGCTGCTGTCATGGTTCCGGAAGTTAAGTGAACTAAAAAAGCCGCCGTTCCGAACGAAAGTCCAGAAAGAATTCCAAAAGCGTATCCCCAACTCGACTGTGATGAATCGGATCCCAACAACTAAGCTTTAGGAGGTTTTGGGGGTTCCATGACGGATCCGCATTGTTTGCAAGTTCTTAACTCGATATTCGAATAGAATTTATTAAAAATCGGCGGAAACTGAGTTTCAATATTGGTCAGCGGAAAATATTCTTCATAAAGTTTGTTTGAACAATTTTCGCAAAACCATAAAAGGCCATCCATTTCCCCGGAACGGCGCTTTCTCTCAATCACAAGACCAACCGTATTCGGATAACGGACTGGATTGTGCGGAATTCTGGGAGGCAACAAAAAGATTTCCCCCTCACGTATGGGAACATCAATGGGCTTTCCATTGTCCATGATCTTAACCAGAATATCGCCCTCAAGTTGGTAAAAGAATTCTTCACCCTCGTCATAGTGATAATCTTTTCTGGAGTTCGGCCCTCCAACAACCATGATAATGAACTCTGCGTCTGGAAAAACCATTTTGTTCCCCACGGGGGGTTTCAAAAGATGCCGGTGCTCATCGATCCATTTCTTAAAATTAAAAGCGCTCCATTGTTTCATAAAAATCTCACCATAGGTTTAAATCGTTGCAATACATTTCAACTCAATTGAAATCGGCGTCGGCAGGCTTTTAACCTCTACCGTTGTTCGACAGGGTTGATTGTCCTTAAAATATTCAGCATACAGACGATTATAAATGGGAAAATCCTCATCCATATGAGTCAAAAAGACCGTCACATCCACAAGCTTATCCCAACCTGAACCCGCCTCTTCTAAAATGAACCGTACATTTTCAAATACCGAACGACATTGAGCTTCAATGTCTCGGCCAATAATTTTGCCGTCTGCCCCTTGTTTAACGCCCGGAATTTCTTTGGAGCCTTGTTTGCGGGGACCGACTCCTGACAAAAAAAGCAAATGCCCCACACGTCTCGCGTGAGGGTAAAGTCCCACGGGTGGAGGAGCCTTTTGGGCATAAATTTTTTTTTCGTCCTTTGACATTTTTAATACTTCAAGCAGATATTTTTGGGCTCCGTAAAGAAGCGAAACGCTTCCAAACCCCCTTCACGACCCATTCCCGAATCTTTCATGCCGCCAAAAGGAGTTCGTAAATCTCTTAGCATCCAAGTATTGATCCAGACAACCCCCGCTTTAATTTTTTCTGCCAAACGATGGCAGCGGGACATATCCCGACTCCAAATGGAGGCCGAAAGGCCATAAGAAACGGAGTTCGATTGATAAATCAGTTCGTCTTCGGATTGAAAAGGAATCAAACTCACCACCGGGCCAAAAATTTCTTCGCGATTTACCCGGCAATCGAAGGAAATGCCTTCAATGATCGTGGGTGAAAAAAACCAACCTGAATGACAACGTCCAGCTGGCTTATAAGGGCTTCCTCCAATCAAAATCTTTCCCCCTTCTTTTTTGGCAAGCTCAACGTACTCACCTACTTTTTCAAAATGTTCCTTGGAAATGAGCGAGCCTTGATCCGTATCGTCTTCACGAGGATCTCCAATTTTAAGAGCCGAAGTTTGTTTGACGAATTCGGATTTAAATTTTTGGTAAATTTCTGCCTCGACAAAAATCCGCGATCCACACAAACAAATTTGACCTTGGTTGGAAAATGACGAACGGAGAACCGTCGGCATCATTCTTTCAAAATCACAATCGGCGAAAATAATGGTTGGATTCTTTCCTCCCATTTCCAAACTGAGTTTTTTAAAAAAGGGAGCCGCCTTTACCGCAATATCCGCTCCCGTTCGAGTGCTTCCCGTAAAACTTATCGCTTTTATTTTGGGATGAGTTGAAAGGATCGGGCCAATTTTTGAGCCAAGGCCTTGCACAATATTAAGAACCCCAGGGGGAAGCCCTGCCGTCTTTACGATTTCCGCAAGTTCAAAGGCCGTGGTCGGTGTATGCTCGGAGGGTTTAGCCACGACCGTATTTCCTGCAGCAAGCGCCGGAGCCACTTTCCAACTGAGTAAATACAGCGGAAGATTCCAAGGCGAAATACAGGCCACCACTCCAAGAGATTCCCGTAATGTATAATTGACGGCCTCAGGCATCGAATGCGATTCACTGGCAAACTGAGTCGCCGCGGCCGCAAAAAATCTGAAATTGGCCGCAGCCCTTGGAATATCTACGGTTGTCGAGAGTCGAATGGGCTTTCCGGTATCTAAGGTTTCGGAACGAGCTAAACTTCCCAGATTTTCTTCAATTAAATCGGCAATTTTCCATAAAATATTGGCTCTTGCATCTGGTGGTGTTTGAGACCACCCCACAAAAGCCTGTTGAGCCGCCGCAATGGCATCCTCCGTATCTCGCTCATCAGAATCTGGAAGTTCGGAATAAATTTCCCCCATGGCGGGATCAAAATTGGGCAGATACTTTCCAGATCGAGGTTCTTTTTTTTCGCCATGAATAAAATTAAAGATTTGATACATAGACTTCCTAATCCTTGCCTGCCTTTAAAGAGAGGAGGTTCGACCCCCATCGACCGGTAAATTAATTCCATTAATATAAGCTGCTGACGGCGAAGCCAAAAAGGCGACCGCATAGGCGACTTCTTCCGGCCTCGCAAAACGACCAAGTGGAATCCCGGCTAACGTATCCTGTGCAATTTTATCCACAGAGACATTCATTTTTTGGGCCTTCTGTTTGAAGATATAGTCGATCCGATCTGTCTGCGCATAACTCGGCAAAACATTATTTACCGTTATTCCGAAACTTCCAAGCTCCGCCGATATGGTTTTTGACCAGTTCGCGACAGCGCCGCGAATAGTGTTGGAAACTCCTAATCCACGAATGGGCTCCTTGACGGACGTTGAAATAATATTAATCACTCGGCCGTAGTTCGCATCCTTCATTCCCGTTAAAACACTCTGGAGAAGAATCTGACTAGCGATCAAATGTTGAGAAAACGCTTTAAGGAAATCTTCAGGCTTTGCTTCCGAGGCTAAGCCGGCCGGTGGGCCCCCCGTATTATTAATGAGAATTTGAATATTTCCCTGATTTTGAATGAATTCCTTAACTTTTGTTTTCAAAAGCTCAGTCTCCGCAAAGTCGATCACAACCCACGAATGTTTTTGACCTTCGCGGGTCGATAAATTCGAACAAACTTTTTTCAGATTTTCTTCATTTCTTGCCAAAAGACAAATCTCGGCTCCCAGGGCCGCCAATTCCAAGGCAATGGCCTGCCCAAGCCCCTGACTTGCGCCGCCAACGAGCGCTCTCTTTCCTTTTAAACTTAAATCCATCATGCACTTCCTTGATAATAAAAACCCAAATTCCTCACGACCTCCGGGGGAAGTTTGGGAATTTGAGATCGAGGAATTAAAAATGTCGAAAGATGAAAGAGATCGAGATAGATCTGATGCCGTTCGGCTGTTTGACGAAGATAATTGGATCCCGAAGATCCGCCGGTTCCGATTTTCATTCCGATCATTCGCTGCACCATCAAGGCATGGCGATGTCTCCAGCTTGTCCAATTCTCATCCATTTCAACTAACAAACTTAACAGCCGGTACGGCAAATGAAGAATGGGCTGGTCTCGATAAAGAAAAATCAAAACAGCCGCTTGAATGGCTTCAAAGGAAAGCCTTCTATCGCCCTTTTGTTTCAATTCATCGTATTGTGTTTTGTCAAAAAGGGCTGAAAAATTCTGTCGTGTAAGATTTAAAAAGGTGAGCTGTTTGGCCTTTCCATCCTCCGAAAGAACAGGATTGGAGCGGATGATCTCTTCATCTCGAGTAAGCATCTGTTCAACAGAGTCTCGGTACATTTTCAAAAAATCAAAATCCTTAAATTTCAAAAATGGAGTGCGCTCCAACCAAGACTGAATGAGATCAAAAAGGCTCGGCTCAATTTCGGATTTTTGAATCGCCTGCTGATCGTGAGTCGACAACAAACTCGAATAGCTTCGACTATCAAAAAGAACTCGCTGAGATGGCTTAAGGCCCATTTTATTTTCGATCTGTCGAAATTGAGCGCTTTGAAATCCCGAAGCTGGAACCAAAAGATCCCGAAAATCCAAGAAATCAAGAGGTGTCATCGTTTCTAAGACGGAAAGTTGCTCGATCAAAAGCTTTTGAATTTGAGTGATCCGATCGAATCGAGATACGGCAACGCCCATATTTCTCTCGTCGACGGTATGCGTCCGAAACATAGCCATGACAGAATCCAATTCATGAAGGATTTGTTTAAACCATAGTTCATAAGCCTGATGAACAATAATAAAAAGCGTCTCGTCGTGCGCCGGTTTTCCAGTTTCCACGGATCTTGGGCTTTGAGCCGAAAGAAGCTGGGATAATTTCAGATAATCCGCATAGTAAATAGGGGTATACGCCTTTCCAGACATAGGGCGGATGTACACCTTTACTCGCTTTTGGTCACGAATGAGTTCAGGCTTATCGCCACGCGAAGGGCTATGGTAGGCTTAAGCGATGTATCCCATTATTGAAATGCCTAATTCTTTTACGGAACTCAATCAACAGGCTCGTGGTTTGGTATCGAAAATTCGAGAAAGTCTTTCTCTTAAACCAATCTCCTTGACCCTCCCACCGAACGAAAAAATTCCAGACGGCGCTCAATGCCTTTATTACATCGAGAGGGGCCCGTTAGTGATGGCCAAAGATGGAGAGGGGATTCTTTTTTTTGAAGATGGAGATTTTGGAAACTCCAGTGTTCAGATTTCCGAACAAAATATTATCATTCGTGCGGGAGACTTTCCGGCAGACTGCCTCGTCTATCCTTATGTGGATGTCTTAAAAGAAATTTCCAACAATCCAAAACTTTACGAGTTATGGAGTTCCTATACGCAAATTCTTATCCAAATGGTTGCGTTGATGACGGCAAATCTTATTCCCGTGGATCGCCAAGCGGACCCGCAAACAAAGGTATTTAAGGCCGGGGATGTGATTGTTGAACAAGGCTCTCTCACCGACGAGGTTTTCACAATGGTCGAAGGGCGTGCGGATGTCCTTGTGGATGGCGTCAAGGTTGGAGAAATTAAGGATGACGAAATTTTCGGCGCAGCCGGAGCTCTTACCAAGACACCGCGAAACGCCAAAGTCGTCAGCACCACCCATTCATTCGTCTTATCCATTTCCTCCGATCAATTCATTAGCCTCATCCACTCGCGCCCCACCACCGTTTTGAAACTCATCCAGTCCATGTCCCAAATCATCTCCACCCAAAACCAAAAGCTCGTTAGGGGTCAGGGCACTTAGGTGCCAGGTGACAAAGAGGATTCCAAATAAAATCAATGACTTAAGTTTCTCAGGTCAGAATGGGTTAGACGTGTGAACTTCCATGAGAAACTTAAGT
>CAZSZT010000095.1:0-6496 GCA_964611175.1 uncultured Bacteriovoracaceae bacterium | reverse complement strand
GAGCAACCGATGCCGGCCTTCATTTTTTCTATGACGTCAATTCGTTAAACGTTATCCACCCCAAGGATCGAGTGGATATGGAAAGATTATGTGGTATTCCTCTTGAAGAGAATTTAAGTGACTGCATAACAAAATTACAACCGGTACTCAATCAAAGGTTGTACGAAGCGGTGACACTCGCATGGTTCGGCGCGGATGAAAGGCATCTAAGTGACCGACAAAGAGAATATATCTCTCAATTTGATTCCAATTCACTCCTCGATGATTTTCCATCCCATGATCAATCTTTTTTAGCAAATAGCTTTATCTCGCTGAAAGCCGCTGCGGCCGGAGATTTTGGACCCGAGGGTGAACCGGGCCGACCGGGAAGATGCTTAATCAACGATACGGATCTCGACTTTGAGAATTTCCATGATTAGAGAAAGATTGTTCAAATTTACTGCGGCAGTAGGATTTTCGATTCTCATCGGGTCGGCCGGAGATTTCGAAGATCATGTAAGAGATCTAGACGGAACCACGTTTACACCCGCCCACCGCTTTGTCGTATCGAGCGCTTTGGATTTAACACAAGACACAACGATCGCTGCAGACGAAGTTGTCCTGAGAGCGCCGATCGTTACGAGAAACCACAATTTAAACATTATTACAGGTCGGCTTCGTCTTGCGGATAGCGGATTTATTCGTACATTTAATTCCAACGACCTACCCCTAGAGAAGCCGGCAGAAGCTAGAAGTCCAGGTGTTGGCCCATCAGGGGAAGATGGCAAATGGATCGATCACTTCGAAAATGGAGTGAATCATCCGCGCGGCCAAGACGGTGAAGTGGGCCCGGCGGGACTGCCCGGTGCTCCGGGCGATGCCGGTAAGAACGCAGGTATTATACTGATCTCGGCTCACGAAATCGTCGGCAACTTAATTATTGATGGTCGCGGACAGACCGGCGGAAAGGGGGGCGTCGGAGGACGGGGTGGCCGAGGGGGACAAGGCGGGAAAGGACAACGAGGAACCAAGGATCAAGATTCCTGTGATGGCGGCAATGGTGGGCCTGGTGGACAGGGCGGAAAAGGGGGGAGCAGCGGGACAGGAGGACGAGGTGCGATTCTCATTCTTGCGACGAATTCAGATCGATCGAGATTTAATATCAAGGTAGCAGGCGGAGATGGCGGACCACCGCAAACTCTGATTGCAAAAGGCGGTCTTGGCGGAGACGGCGGGCCTGGTGGCGAGCAAGACCACGGATTGATTCCGGCGGCTGATGCTGACGGCAGTCAGAAAGACGGCGCAAGCGGGGCCGAAGGTAGTCCGGGCGTTCCGGGAGACCCAGGCATTGCCGGTCTGAGCGGTGCTATTCATTATCCTTCCGTTTCGGAAGTAACAAAGTCCATGAACGAAGTTCGAGATTCCGCCTTTGCCTTTCAACTTGAACGAAAATTTTGGGTTCTTGTAAATAGAACTTTTGACTTTGCGGGCGAACAGAACGTCACTTCACTCGGGCTTGGACTCGAACCCGCCATTTACGATAAGCTCATTCGATCCTGGAAGCATTTCCAATTTTTTATTTCGGAAGATACGGAGTTAGGCCAAACCTTCGCGAAGGCATCCTTGGCGGTTCAAACGAGTCTCGAAGTTTTAAGAAACGATGAGCGATCGGAGGTTGACCTTGCGGAGCTCCACCAGAATCTTCAGACTTTAGAAATTACACGATTTTCTCGAATCGTTCGACATATAGAACGCATCGCATCTTCGTGTATCTCCCATTTGGATCAAATTCAAAAAGAACTAGGAAAAGAAATTGAACTTTTCGACCAATTTCCCGACCTGCCGTCCCAAAAACTTCCTGTTAATCCATATTATAAGGTTCCCCTCTGCCAAACAATTGAGGATTTTCGAGAGAACCCCTTGGGAGAAATTCGAATCGCTCAACCTATTATTCCACTGGTGATACCTGAATCTCTTTCCGTGAGCTTAGAAAAACAAGAAATAAAACTGTTTGACTCGATACTCACGGACCCATTCGCAAGACTTTTCCATTTAAATTCATTTGCCGATGAACCGACGGATGAAGTTTTAGATGCCATCTGGTCGTCCAAGGCAGGAGAAAAATTCTCGTTGAGATTCTTAACTCACTCGATCTTTGAAAAGCGGCGGGTAACGGCCAGCGGAATTTTATTGGCCTTTACGAGTCCTACCGAAAATAAACCAAACACCCTCGATGATCTCGATTTTCAGCTTCGATTGTTGGGTGCATATGTTCAAAGCTTTGCGAGGGAACAAAAGCGATGAGTAAAATTAATTCCCTCTTAGTAGTAATCGTGCTGAGCCTCGCCCACGACCCTGCATTCGCCGGACCGTATGAAGAACTTTTAAATCAATATAAATCAATAAGAAACGATATCCGCAAAAATCTTCCACAGACATTCAAAGAAAACCACGAAGCATTGATCAAGGGCCATATACTAACGCAGAAAGCTGACCTATTAACATCGGCTGAATTTTTAAGGAGTTATATTCAAAAAGAAGAGGCGTTGTTTTATCGTTTTCTCGCTGAACATGCTGATTCTTCCCAGGCTTATGGAACCACCAGCGATTCGTTATGGGATCAAGTAACCTTATATCGTCTTTATGCGATTTGGCTTCTTAGCCAGATGAATCGAATCAACGCCGCTAAAGACGAAATCATACAACTCTCAGCGCTACCCGGCGAAATCTGTAATAAGAAAAATCTAGAAACAACCAAACAAATGTTTAATCCTGAAACAATATTTGTTTTGCCTGCATTAAAGTTTCATGGACAGACGATAGAATTTAATCTTCAAAATGTTAAGATTGAAGTTTTAGCCACGCCACTGGAGGAAAAGCAATCTCAGGGCACTTCAACCTCACTTATCCCTTCGGTGAATATCTCGGGGGTCGCGATTACCAAAGATAGGGATATTGATACGGCAATATATACGGCCACTTCGGCTGCGGCAATGGCAGCAGCATCATTGGCGGGAGTCACCTCTACTCTTGCACTTGCCGCGATAGGAACAGGGGCGGGATCAGTCCTAGCCGTCGCCATCCTCGCTTTTCAGGGTTTGGAATATATAGCTGCGAACCATGAATACAATGAAGTCGTTGATGTCGTTGAGGAAATTAACAAGGCTCAAAGAGACGCAATTCCTTCAAAAAGTGATAGTGACAATCGAATTGAAACTATGTGCAACCAGGAATTTATAGATTCCGAACAACTCACAAACAGCATTAAAAATTACGTCAGTGAAGCGGAAAGCGCAGCTAACCGGATAGAAGACAAACTCGGTAAGTTTGAGAAAAATCGAGCCAGCGTTGAAATTCAATTTCAAAACCAATTAGCGTCTCAAAAGGAACACTGGAAAGACGAAACGGAGAGCCGATCAATGGCATCCAAGCTTGATGAGACATTTACAAAACGTCGCGAACAACACCAAGACATTTTAAAGACAATCGAAGAATCTTTCACGCGGACAAAGCAAATTGAACATTATCGAAAATTCGTCGCGGAGGATCATTTTAAAATCATGGAAGTGAAATTTGACCTTGAGCAACTTGTTCAGGCTCTTGAACGCGGATCTTCAACAACCAGCGACCTATTTATGAAGATGAGAATAAGTAAATACATAGCCGAGGCTCGAAAAGCAATTTTGAACTCGGATACCCAGAACGAACAAGAAAAGACTACTCCATGACGGTCTCATTACTCCTATGGCTGTCTATCAGTATTCAAACTCTCCCCGAGGCTGATCGCCCTTATATTTTTCCGGAGGACGCCAAAGAAGGAGATGGCCAATATATCATTATTGTGCCTGATACCAGCATTCCTCAATTATCCGAAATGATTCTCGGCGGACATTCAATAGGAACCTTATCTCTCACTTATCTCAAAGACGCGCCGAAAGATGTTTTCACGAATCCGAACAAATACTTTCGATTTGTAACTCAAGAGTTAAATAATCTCTATGACGAAATCAATGACACGATCGTTAAACTTCAAAATGAATATTCCAGCAATTCGAGGGACGAGAGGGAAGATTCCGAGCAATCAAATCTTGAGGAAGATTCGGAAATACTCATTACACCACCGCTTTTGCCCATGGAAAATACTCTCAAGAGCTGTTATGACAACTCAGGTCCTCTAAAGGAAAATATCGAAAGGTGTCATGCGCTCATTCCTTGGCCCGTCGACTCGCCAAAGGTATCAGAATTTATTACCCGCAGGGATTGGATAAGTTTGGTCGAAGATATTTTGACAAATGAACAGAATTCAAAGCTGACGGATTACCTATTATTGGCTTCTTTTCATTTTTTGGATTCCAAAATCTTATCTTCCGACACCCTGTTTCGGCAGCTATGGATTTTCTCCAAAAACGAAATTCTCAAAAAGGAAACCAGCATTGAAGAAGTTCTAAAGATCTTTTGTACAAAAATGAAGGAATTTGAGCCATTTGCTTTCAACCAGAAAGCTAAAATTTTGAACAAGCAACTCCGGGCATCTAAATTTCAGGAGGAATTATGCGAAGTACTCTAAGAATCGTTATTTCTTTGTTGATCACAGTCCTGGCAAAATCCACGAGTCTTGCCGCCGATGAGACGGATCCAAGGCTTTATGGTTATGGTAATGTCATCATTTATGGGCCAGGGCATTCAATACCAGTAGCTCCCGGTTCGAATGTTCCTCCTCCATCAGACCCCGAACCCGTGGATACCGTAACAGTCCCAGATTTGGAACAGCAACAGCAGCGGGCTGATGATGTGAAAGCACAATTCGACGCCATGAAGGAGCACTCACGCAAACTTAAAGAACAAATTGCAATCGCTAATGAAAATTTAATGAGAACGATTTCTACAGGTGAAACCGACCCCGAAGCAATCAAAGCAGCGAGAGAACGAGAACTTCGACGCGCCGAAATTCTAAAGAATCAACAAATAATGATTGAAGCTCAGATGAAGAGATTTGAAGATGCGAGCGATCAAAATATTATGCCCAAAATGTCCGTGAAGGATCGCTTTGAACTCTACTTAAATACGGGCGATCGAGCTCGCTTTTATCTCGAAGCACAAAAACTTTTAGCCAGCCGAGACAGAAGTCCAGAGGAAGACGACTGGATTCGTGAACATTTTTCCGATCAAAATTTTTTGAAAGGTATGCCGGCAGAATTCTCCATTCAGCATCGATTAAATTTTAGTACTGATCCAAATTCTGTGCACGGTCGAATGATTCGATCTTCTGTCAACGCGGGGGCGTTGGCCGCCACTTCCGTATATTTTGACAAAACACCCATTCGGACCGGAGTTCAAAATTTGTACGAGCTGACGGTCATGTTGGGGTATTCGGCGGACCAAGCCTTGCGCGCTGGAGCCAGCCTCATGGCGGAAGCGGCGATGTATGATCTGGTACAAGTACAACATTTATTCATTGGTGTCCAAAAAGGAGCGGTCGCTGCTGCTGATGCGGCTGTAACTCTCGGAAGTCTCATTCTCTTTCATCGAGACAAATTACAAACCGCGCTTACCAACTTGATGTTTGAAATGGAGAAACCTTGTACCATCATTAAGAATTTTGTCTCCGAATCTTGGGATGAGTTTTTAGCTTCCGAGCCGGACCAACAACTAAAGATGATTCAAAATGTCACTACGGGAGTTCTTACCGAAGGACTCAAGATCGTCGATAAAAAAATTCTTGAAGAATGGGATGCATTCGTAAAACTAAGCCCGGAGGAGCAGGCGGAAAAAATAGGATCACTTAGTTTTGAGATCGTAGCTGACGAAATCTCTTCCAGAATGATTTCCACTTTAGCTAAAAGCGTTAAATCCGTGGCCGTTGGCACTGAATTGCTTGGGGATGCCAAAGTCGTTCAGCCCATAAAAAAGGGCGGTTCCTTACACCACGAAATGGCTGAAGATTATATTAACGAACTAAAAGATAGTCAGGCCTTTGGAAAATCAAAAATTGGTGAGGTATACAATCACCATATCGCCAAGGGACCCCTGGATGATGATGTTGCTGCCACGTTTGCAAAGAAAGTCTATGCAAAAATCAATCCGGCTGAAGAAGAAGTCTTTTTTCGAATCGGCGATTCAAAAGGTGGTTATTGGACGCGTATCGATCTTAGCGATTTTACCGATCCCGATAAACTGAGAATGATGGCAAGAGACCAACTTGCTATTCTCGATGAATGGAATGATCTTCGCGAAATCCAAATTCTTCGAGTCCCCAAAGGAGCTGACTGGACTTTTTATGAGGGAAAGGTTGCAACACAGGCTGGGAGAAAATTGGATTCTCTGGAAAGGGCTGAATGGGAATTCCGAAAGAAGTTAAAAGAAAATTTCAGTAATCTCAAACAACGTAGAGACCTTCCCGATTATGGAAGGGTGAGTTCCTATTATCAAGGAGGTGGTAATCAAATTTATATTCTACCTGAAATTTCAGAATCACCATCCTTTCTGTCTGTTGTTGAAAGTATTAAAATCCCAAAAG
>CAZSZT010000094.1:1036-6516 GCA_964611175.1 uncultured Bacteriovoracaceae bacterium | reverse complement strand
AGCGAGCGCGTTTGGAAAAGAATCTCTTGGGGATTCAAAATTTAACGGAAATTCCCGGGGCTCTTTTCGTTATCGATCCGAATCGGGAGTATATCGCCGTTAATGAAGCTCGTACTTTGAATATCCCCATTATTGCCATTGTTGATACAAACTGCGATCCCGATGGAATCAATTATCCCATTCCTGGCAATGACGATTCGATTCGAGCGATTAAACTTTATACCTCCAAAATTGCGGATGCTATTTTAGAAGGAGCGAAAATTCGAGAAACCAATATAAAGACTATGCCCTCCGTAACGGAAGGGGACGGAAAAGCGGAAACTTCAAAGCGTGGCCGAAGTCCTAAAACCGAGAAGCTGGAGTCCGAATGATGGCGGCATCGGTGGAGTTGTCAGCGACGGACGTCAGCAAGCTTCGTGAAAAAACGGGCGCTGGAATGATGGACTGCAAGAGAGCTTTGGTCGACGCGGGTGGCGATATGGAGAAGGCGGTCGAGCTTCTTCGAAAAAAAGGAATTCTTGCCGCTGAAAAGAAAGCGGGCCGTGAAGCCAAACAAGGCTCCATCATTTCTTATATTCATGCCGGCGGTAAAATTGGCGTCATGGTGGAAATTAATTGTGAAACGGATTTTGTTGCTCGAAATGAAAATTTTCAAAACTTCGGAAAAGATGTCGCCATGCATATTGCGGCCTCGAATCCGCGATTTTTAGATCGAGCCTCTGTTCCCCAGGACGTCTTAGCGAAAGAGCGTGAAATTTATACGGAACAGGCTCGACAATCAGGAAAGCCTGAAAACGTTCTTTCGAAAATCGTTGATGGAAAGGTCGAGAAATTCTACGAAGAGGTTTGTTTGCTGGAACAGCCGTTTGTTAAAAATCCAGATATAAAAATTCAAGATTATCTTAAAGATACGATCGGCAAGCTGGGCGAGAATATGTTGATTACTCGGTTTGCTCGATTTGAGTTGGGTCGGTCAAACACGTGAGTTCTAAAGCGGCCTCTGGAAAAACGAAATCGAAGTACAAGCGAGTCTTGTTGAAGTTATCTGGAGAGGCGCTGATGGGAGAACAGGCCTACGGAATCGATCCCGAGGTTCTTGCGAAAATTGCAAAAGAAATTAAAAGCACGGTTGAAGCTGGGGTTGAAATGGCCCTAGTGGTTGGTGGCGGAAATATCTTTCGTGGTATCTCCGGTGCGGCGTTGGGAATGGATCGATCGAGCGCCGATTATATGGGAATGTTGGCCACCGTCATGAATTCGCTCGCTCTTCAAGATCATTTGGAAAAGCAGGGTATTTTTACCCGGGTGATGGCGGCGTTACGGATGGAAGCCGTGGCGGAACCTTACATTCGAAGACGGGCCATTCGTCACTTAGAAAAGGGCCGAGTGGTTATATTCGCGGCTGGAACAGGCAATCCGTATTTTACGACGGATACCGCTGCAAGCCTTCGGGCGATGGAAATCGAAGCCGATGTTGTTTTGAAAGCAACTCGCGTGGATGGTGTCTATGATAAGGATCCTTTGAAATATAAGAACGCCGTTCGATTCGATCACTTGAGTTATATTGATGTTTTACAAAAGGGCCTTCAAGTCATGGATGCAACGGCGATTTCATTATGCATGGATCACGCCTTGCCCATTGTTGTTTTTGGAATGAATGAACCTGGCAACATTCGGCGAGCGGCCATGGGGGAGCCGATCGGTACTCTCGTGAGCGAAGAATCAGGCTCAAAAAAAAAATCTCGTAAACCCTAATACGGGGAAAATGGAGGAGATCTATGGCAGCAACCATCGAGAGCATTTTAAATGACTTTAAAACAAACAATCAAAAAACAATGGATGCCTTAAAAAGAGAATTGGGTCAGGTTAGGGCCGGGAAAGCTACGCCAGCGCTTTTGGAGTCCGTTCGGGTCTCCTATTATGGGAATTTATCCCCTTTGAATCAGATTGCCACGGTATCCACTCCCGATCCCCGAACTCTCGTGATTGCACCGTGGGATACGACGGCTTTGCCGGAAATTGAAAAGGCTATTAATCAGAGCAATTTAGGCCTGACGCCTCAAAATGACGGAAAGATCATTCGTTTGAATATTCCGGCTCTTACAGAGGAAAGACGTAAAGAGCTCGTCAAACATATCAGTAAAATGAGTGAAGAAAGCAAAGTCGCGGTAAGACAGCATCGAAAAACCGCTAATGAAGGGATGAAAGCCCTGGAAAAGGATAAAAAACTTTCCGAGGACGACTCCAAGAAGCAGCTCGATGTTATTCAAAAATTGACGGACGAGGCGACAAAGGTCATCGACGATCTCGTTGCGAAGAAAAATTCTGAAGTGATGACCATCTAAAATATTATGGAATCAAATTTGCCAAGGCATATTGCCATTATCATGGATGGCAACGGGCGCTGGGCATCGGAACGAGGACTTTTGCGTATCCAAGGTCATCGAGAAGGGGCTCGGAATGTTCGGCGTTTAAGCATTCACTGTTCCAGTATCGGCGTTCAAGTTTTAACTCTTTATGCTTTTTCGGTTGAAAACTGGATTCGACCGAGTCGCGAAATTCAAATGTTAATGAGGCTTCTTAAGATTTTTGCGGTTCGAGAACGCCCCATTTTTATGGAAAATAACGTTCGTCTTGAGACGATTGGAGACCTCGCACGTCTTCCGGAATGGGCACGGGAAAGTTTGGAAGAAACCAAAGAACTAACCAAAAAGAATACCGGGATGGTCCTTCAACTCGCACTCAGTTATAGTGGGCGAGACGAAATGGTTCGAGCGACAAAAAAAATCGCTGAAAAAGTAAAAAACGGGCAGATCAATCCGGCGGAGATAACCGAGGATATTTTTTCAGCTCATTTAGATACGGCTCAATTTCCAGATCCAGATCTTGTTATTCGAACGAGCGGAGAGCTAAGGATGTCTAATTATCTTTTATGGCAGTCGGCTTATTCGGAGTTTTATTTCACGGATAAGTATTGGCCGGATTTTCGAGAGCCAGAACTTCAGAAGGCCCTTCAGTCATTTTCAAAACGTGAACGCCGATACGGGGGAGTTCAAAAGAAGATCTCATGACCAATCTGCAAAAACGTATTTTAGTGGCGGCTCTTTATTTTCCCGCGCTTCTTTCGAGCGCTTATGTGACGCAGCTTTTTGCGCTGGTGATAGGAATCTTATTGGGCCTTTCTTGGCATGAGTATCTTTGTTTTTTTTCCAAACCCCAAACGATGAGGGACTGGACGAAACATCTTTTTAAAATCTTTTGTGGCGTATTGCCGGTCTTTTGTTTTGTCTTTGGTTATTCTATCTTAATCAGCTTTGTTTTTCTGGCATTTGTTCTGCAGATTTTGATTGTTCGGCAACTGATCGAGCGAGCTAACTTTGAGCACATCCTTGATCATTGGAAGCCTCTGTTTTTCGGTTTTTTGTATCTTACGGGTTTGTACGGAAGTCTGGTCGTGATTCAGATTCAGCCATCTGGTGCTCCGGCGATTTGGTTTTTGCTCTTCGTGGTTGCCGGTGCGGATACGGGAGCGTATTTTGTCGGAAAGGCATGGGGGCGCTTGCCCTTTTTCCAACACATCAGTCCATCTAAAACGGTCGAAGGTTTTTTTGGAGGTCTTCTGGGTGCTGTTGGGCTCGCGGTACTCTGCCAATGGGGACTGAGTTATTTCGATTATTCCGTTCCATCGTTATTTCTTGTCGTGCCCCTAGCGCTTGCGATTGCCTTAGGAAGTGTCTTTGGAGATCTTTTTGAGTCTTTGTTAAAACGACATTTTGGCGTTAAGGACTCCGGATCGTTATTGCCTGGTCATGGTGGAGTTCTCGACCGTTTTGACGGCGTTATTTTTGCCTCCCTTCCTTTACTCTTTTTTATAGTCCTTCGGGATGGTTTTCGGTAGGACGGGGACAATGAAAGTTTTAAGCGAATCGCGGCGTGTTTCTCTTTTAGGTTCCACAGGAAGCGTGGGGACCAATGCTCTCAACGTGATTCGCCAGCACCCGGAATCTTTTAAAGTGGTTTCATTATCCTGTGGTTCCTCGCTCGATTTGTTCTTAAAGCAAATTTTCGAGTTTAGTCCGGACTGCGTCAGTGTCGGATCTTCGGAACTCGCGGACGCTTTACGTTTAAGATTGCCGGATCATAAAAAATTAAAGATTTTTTCGGGGCCTAAAGGCCACGCTCAGTGCATTGAAGAAACCAAACCCGACGTTTTAATGTCGGCCATGGCGGGCTCCCATGGTCTTTATGCGACGTTGATGGCCGCGAAAATGGGGGTGGGTGTTCTTGGAATTGCGAACAAAGAAATATTGGTGATGGCGGGTCCATTTATTCTTAGCGCATTGGACGAAACCAAAACGAGACTTGTTCCGGTGGATTCAGAACACTCGGCCATTTTTCAGGCGCTGATGGGCAATGATTTACAGGCCGTTCATTCGATTATTCTAACGGGAAGCGGGGGCCCTTTTCGGAATCGAGACGCCTCTGAATTTTCCAAAATTACGAAAGCCGAAGCGCTTAAGCATCCTAATTGGAATATGGGGGCAAAAATTACCGTTGATTCCGCCACCATGATGAACAAAGGTCTGGAATACATTGAGGCCATTCGATTATTTGGCTTCGAGCCAGAGCAAGTACGGATCGTCGTTCATCCAGAAAGTATCGTTCACTCTCTTGTGGAGTACCGTGACGGGTCGCTTATGGCTCAGCTTGGAATTTCCGATATGCGGATTCCCATTGCTCTGGCTCTTTCTTATCCTCACCGAATTCCGTTAGATCTTGGGCAGAGATTGGATTTGGTGCGTTTAGGAAGTCTTCATTTTGAAGCTCCAGATTTCAATAAATTCCCTTGTTTAAAGCTCGCGATTGAATCGGAACGGATGGGTGCGTATGGGCCCCTTATTTTGAATGCCGCGAACGAAGTCGCGGTAGAACTTTTTTTGAGCGATCAGATGCGATTCATTGAAATTCCCGAGCTTGTTTCTCAATCCTTGGAGTATTTTAGAAAATCTTCGGTCTCGAATTTAGATGATGCGATCGAATTGGATAAGGATGTAAAATCTTGGGTATTACGCTCACGATTTACCCAAAAAATGCCGATTTCTCATAGGATTTCAGGGGCTTCCGTGGGTTCTTCGACGATTCTATCGACGGGAGTATAGAAGTCATGAGAAACTCCTTTTGATGACTGGATTTATGGATTTCGTTTCGAATCTCGGCTTTTTTGCCCTTCTTTTTTTCGTCCTGGTGTTTGTTCATGAACTTGGCCACTTTTTAATGGCGAAATGGGTCGGCATTGTGGTGGAGAGATTCGCTATCGGTATGGGCCCGAGTCTCTTTTCATTTCGACGCGCCGGCACAGAATATAAATTAGGCCTTTTGCCTCTTGGCGGTTACGTCAAAATGGCCGGAGACGATCCGACCAAAGAATATACGGAGGAAGAAAAAAAAGTTGGTTTTTTAACACAAAAGCCTCCGCAAAA
>CAZSZT010000094.1:0-1026 GCA_964611175.1 uncultured Bacteriovoracaceae bacterium | reverse complement strand
TGTTTTGGGCGGACCTGTTTTTAATCTTCTTTTTCCCATTTTTGTTTTCTCGGCGATGTTAATGGTGGGTGTTCCGACTATGGGGCCGATGATCGGTAGCCTGGATCCAGAAATGCCCGCGGCTGCGGCTGGATTTAAGTCGGGGGATCGGATTCTAAAAATTGAAGGAAAGAAAGTAACCAAATGGCAGGACGTCGAACGATTCATTGAGAAATTTTCGGACAAGAATTTAGCGATTGAAATCGAACGCCATCCTTTAGGAGCTCCCTCCGAAATTCTGACGTTAGGGGTGCGCCCAAAGATCGTTCCAGCCAAATCAAAATTTGGAGAAGATGTGGAATTGCCGAGGTTGGGGGTGAGCCCGGATTACAAAATTCCTCAGATTTTCACGGAAACGGCACAGTCTCCGATTCGGTTGGCGGGCTTCGAAAATTTCGATCGAATTCTTTCCGTAAATGGACGTTCCGTGTACTCCCAGGATCAACTTTTTGCGGATCTGGCGTTGTTAAAAGTCGACGAATTGGAAATGAGCGTCGATCGTAACGGCGAGAAGATGACGAAGATCATTAAGGTTCCTAAAGCAAAAGGATCTTTGATTCAGCGATTGGGTTTGGTTCCTGCGGATTTAGTCATTGGAAGTGTCGATCCCGAAGGTCCCGCGACAAGTGCGGGTTTGAAAAGAGGAGATCGATTGCTCGCCATCGATGGAAAAAAATTAAATTCTTGGGAAGAAGTGTCGACCTTGATTCAAGCCTCTCAGGGAAAGGAAATGAATTTTCGTTGGAATCGAGATGGCAAATCTTTTTCCGCAAAAATAAAGGCCCGAGAGACGTTGATCTCGGATCCCATTATGGGACGAGATAATCCGCTTGCCCGAGACCCGATTTATCGGATCGGTGTGGGAACTGCGGCTTTGGTAGACGTGATGCTTTTTAATCAACAGACTTGGAATCCCGTGGCGTGGGTCCGGTATGGACTGTCAGAAACGTGGAGGATGAGTTCTCAAACTCTCGAGGCGATTGGAAA
>CAZSZT010000093.1:0-6594 GCA_964611175.1 uncultured Bacteriovoracaceae bacterium | reverse complement strand
AGCAGAAGTAGCAGCCAATATCGACTCCTCCATTTCTTTTGGCCAAGACGGTAAGTGAATTTTTATTTTCTGTGATTTGGGCTGCGGCTTGAAGGAAACTGATATTTTTGTGTGCTGCGACAAATTCGATCAGGCTTCCTTTGGTTCTATTTTTGTTATTCGTCCATTCGAATTCACCGAGCACAACATAAGGTTTTTCCTTCAAACGCCAAAGCGTATCCGAATGTTTTTCCAGTTCGATTTTGTGTTTCTTGCAATACTCTAAAATGGAAGTGCGACGCGCTTGAGTGAGTGCTTCAATCGGAAACAAACTGTTTCGCAGTTCTTTCTCTGAGGGATGCACAAAACGATCCGAAGACACCGCTCCTTTTTCAAAAACTTTTAAGTGGCGATATCCAAAATGAAAGTGCCCCTCGGAGCTGGATTCCAGCTCTTTTCCAAGCTTTTCGATATTCTTCGGAGCTGCTCGAAGCTCATCAATTCTCTGCCGAACAAGGCTGCGAAGTTTGGGATGTTTGGAGAACTTTTCCTTGTTCAAAGCGAATGCTTCGTCGAGTCCCTTTTTGTCATAGAGTTTGCCAAGTTTTGAGCCGCGTTTTCCCTTACTTTTTCCCGGATAGAAGTAAGTAACATTTTCTTTTTGAACGACCGTCATCACGTTCAATTCACTTAAAAGACCAACGTATTGATCGTAATTCACAGCGTAAGCGCGAGCGAAGTCGGCTTTTTGCATGATGTCCAAAAGATAAGATTTGCCATTAAATTTAGCGGCCTGTTGAGCTTTGTAAGGTAAGCGAGCAGCTCGATCTTTCGCTTCTTTGTTGATAACGCTTAAACCATATTCTTTACAGAGTTTGTCGCTTTCATCTCGTAGGCGATGAAGGACGAAGAATTTATTGGGTATTTTCTTTCCGGTCACTCGATTCACGGGATTTAAAAGAATATGATTGTGAGTATTTGGCGTTTCCGTGTGAGTGGCGATAACAAAATCATGATCTGGAAATTTAGCCTGAATCATTTTTCGACCGATTTCTTGAAAAGTTTCAGCGGAATATTTCTTACTTTCTTCCGGACCCCAGCTCTGCATAATATTAAGTGCTTGCACACGACCTCGGGCTCGATGAAGTTTAGCGACTTCCTGGAAATGTTCTGCGGCCTTGTCGGGTGAACATCCTTCGGCATACATGGGTATGTCGGTTGTTTGACCTTTTTGGATATAGCTAACGTGATTTTTCAAATGTCCGAAATCCACGCTTTTTTTAACTTCTACGACTGCCATAAACTCCGCTGATGAATTGACGGATCGTGTTCACTTGTTCCGTTAGTTCATTTAATTCCCTGTGAAATCCCTCTCGGATTCCACTGTTTAGATGCCTCGCAATTTGATTGAGATTTGTTCCTATTCTTTGAAGTTGAAGCATGATCGCTTTTGCTTCTTCGTTACTAAGGAGAACGGTAATCGGAACTCGATTTAGGAACGTTATTTTTGCAAATTCTGTAACGGTTGTGCCTAAGATTTTGGTTTCTTTTTGTGCCTTTTCGAGTTCTGGATCGGAGATTCGGAATTTTATTTGGTGAGGATTTTTGGTGGTTTTATCTTGCATGCGGCTTGTCCTTATATATGTGTGTTGTTGATTGATGTTGTGGTTTTTGAGTTTTGTTGGATTAGGAGTTGGTAGCTTGTTTGGTATTTTTGTCTTTTTTTGTCCGTTTTATGTGCCCTGCAAGCATGGGGTTTGGTACCAACCCCTAAAAAATACTTGAGGGCTCCGCCCCCAATCCCCCAGGAGGCGACTCGTCTGTCGCCGAGTCGCCTCAAAGACAAACGCGCTACTAAGAGCGCGGAACAACAATTTTTCAAAGTTAAATTCATAAACCGACAACCTTTCCGGCCATTCCCGCCTTGCCTACGCCCACTTGAATGTTGTCGATAAATTCCGGAGCATTATCGGCTTGAGAATCTGCAAGAATGGGTCGTAAGAAAATGAGCAAGCCGCCCGTTAATGCGACTCCGATCAAAAGTTGAATCCAGGAGAAGACCGAGAAGAGATAATTCATCCGATGAGTGATGAGGGCGGCGCTATAAAGTGAGATGCCGTCCGAAAGTTTTCCAAGAGCTTCAAGCTGTTCCGCCGAAAGCGCGATATTCACCATAATGTGATAAAAAAGCGCCCAAGCCGGAGCCCAAAGGAGGACGGAAAGATAGGTCAAAAACCAGTAAACAAGAACCCTCCAGTAACCTGCGACAATCAAAAAAACGAGCCACGGAAAAATAAAAATGAGCACCATTTTGATCGCTCCGGCAACATGAGGAGCCCGCGAGAGATTCTCCGAAAATTCTTGGGCGCGCCGGGAGGCCAGAGCGGCTCCGTGACCGTCGGTTGATCCGCCTGAAAAGATAGTGACGAGCGTATCCCAACTGAAAATTCGGTTAATATATTGGAGAATCCGTGCCGCTCCCGTGGGAGGTTGAGCGCCTTTTTGGAGGCCCATGAAACTTTCGCGTTCATCGTAAAAGTAATTCATCAGGTAACTCGACGCTTGAAAGTTTTCCCATTGAATAACGTCGAGAGGCCCGCCCGGCATTTGAGACGTAATCGCCGGAAGAATTTTAGCGCCTTTACTTTGAGCGTAGTTCATCAATCGAAAGCGCACATCGTCTTTCACTTGCAAACAAGTCGTTGGAGGGCCCACGGCAATCGGAATGACAAATTCGCGAAGTTTATCGTCGAACGATGGCAAGTTTCCAAAGAACCAGTCGAGTCGATCTTTACTGATCGCATCGGCGACGGTCGGAAGAACGCGATCAAGACATTCATTCACATAGAAATGGATACGAGCTTTTAAATCTTCGTCATCAATCGTCGAGGTTCCCGCAACCATTATGGCTTTGAAAAAGAAGTTCGGCGCTTCTAACTGCGAATGCGTTGTTGAAAAAAGCGAATCGACAATATGGCCGACGAGTGCGCTTACTTCTTCAGCCGTTCGGCTCAAAAGATCAAAAGCGAAGCTCACTTTGTATTCAGGTTTTACGTCGATGACTTTTCGTTTGATGTAATCGTTATCGTGCCAAGAAGCTCCGTCGAATCGTTTGACCGAGGTGTGGCTCTCTACTTTTAAAACGCTGATCCCAATAAAAAGACAGGCGATAATTTTAAAATATTTGGAGAGCGGAACGGAACGTCTCTGAATCCAGGTTCCGGGAATATAGCGAGAAAAAAATTGAACCGTTGTCAGAAAGAAAAGAATGCCAAAAATCATCATCAGAGCGGCAAGAAAGATTTTTAGGGAGGTCAGAATTTCGATGAATTTGGAATGGAGGGCAAGCCCGAGATATTCATAGAGGGCTTCATAGGCGGTGTTTGAAAACATGGAACATCACTCCTTCCTTTAGTCGCAAAGCACTCCGTCAGCACAATCGAGAAGAGAGGATGACCCTTGTCGATCCATGTGCCTTCCGGCATCGTGCATGAGCACTTCTTGCATTCGCTCGCTTCGAAAGCGTTGGCCTTCTTCATTGATCTGAGCGAGCACACGATTGAGAGGTTCATTTTTCTCGCGTCGAAGATCCAAGCTCATTTCGATTTGTTCTTTGAGTGCCGCACGCTTTTGCTCCAGTTCTTCCTTGCGGTGTGGCGGAAGATTGGGATTTTGCGAAAGCGTGGTAATCAAATCGAGAGATTTGTTCATATCGCGTGTGAAAACTGTAAGAGCCACAGCGTCTGAGAGTTTTCGGCAGGCCATTTGCCGACGGGCCAGCGGAAGAGCCGCGAGACTTTCCAATGACTGTCGATCCACCGACATGATTTCCGCTTCTGCATCTATGCTCTTGAGACGTGAATCAGTAATCACCTTATCGAGACTTTCAACACCGCCTGAGTTATCGACTCTCTGCATGATGTCTTTACAAAGTTTGTCGTAGGTTTGATTTTCGAGACCCTTCAAATAACTTCGGGGAGAAAGAGATGTTTTTCGAGGGCCGTATTCGACATAGACTTGTCCGCGAGAGATCACTGTGTCCCCAACCATCGCTTTCAAAAGATCGAGCGAAGATTTGGCTTCGGAACTATCGAGTTTTGCCCACTGTGCGGAGGATTGAATCAAGCGATTCGTTTTGGCTTTTCCACCTCCGGCCCAATTCGCGATGTCCACATCAAAAGTGTTTTGACAGTGGTCCATTGCACGTTCCAAATCACCTCCGTTGGCATCAATTTGGCGACGCACACAACTTTGGCGATCACGATAAAAGTCTTCGACACGGCTGTCCGTGTATTTATCAATGATAGAGCATTGATCGAGGCGCATTTGCGAAAGCATGTTGGCGTTGACTTGCGAATGTTTAAGAATGGCACACCAAGTTGGCGACATATAGCAGGCCAATAAGAGTGGAGAGCCTGCGACGATGTTTCGACCGAGGCTTCCGAAATAGCGGCTATCGAGAAGATTTTTTAACGTCGAGCGAAGCGTTCCTTGAAAGTCGATGCGTCCGCAATCCGAACCCACCCGAAGATCAACTCCGAGATCCATGACTCGCGAGCGATCAAAGAGATCGTCTTTATGTTCCCCGCGAGAGCCCATCAAATAATCTTCAGGACTTAAACGCGTGGAATAGCGGCCTCGAAAACGTGAATCAGCGTGAGCGGATTCGTGAGCGATTAATAAAATTAAACTAGAGAGAAAGAATAAGCGTCGCATAGTTCTCCTTTCACTCGCTTCATGGAGCAAATTTTTAAACAACGCCCTGGGGATAGGTGGCGGCGAGATGATGAAGCGCTTTCCATTTATCATCCGGAAACATCTTCAGGGCTTTATCGGCAGCCGCCGTATCTTTGGCGTTCGTCGGAGCCAACCAACGATCCAGCGGTGTTTGCTCGAATCGAAAAGCTCCTTGCCGGGTTTTCTTTTTGTTTAAATAAAATATTTCGGCGTAAGCCCCGCGCTTCGTGCGGAGGGATTTAATAATTTCAGTATTGGCTTCATCGAGAAGTGAAGATTTTTCGGCCAGATAGTCAACGTTATCGGCAGACATCTGAAGAAAGAGAAAATTGTCCGCCACTCCCCACATCGCACGTCCCACATCCATTTCAAAATAGTTTTGAGGACGAGGTGTAAGAGAAATAAGCCAGAATCCAAGCTTTCGACCAGTCTCGGCAAAGTCGATGAGGAAACGGCTGGCCGTAGGATTATCCCGACCGAGCATTCCGAGTTCCTCGACCACAATGAAGCCCCCTCGGCCTTTGTTTTCCGGCAACCGAATCGTTTGGCGAATTTCTTCGAAGACAGCCATGGTCATCAAAGCTTGTAAAATAGGATCTCCATCGAGAGCATCCAAATCATAGATGTAGAACAATTTCGATTTTCGATGAGGCGTCGCGACGGAAGAATTAAAGAATCGTGCGTAAAGTCCGTCTCCGTAAAAAGGGGTCAACTTTTGAGTAAGTTTCTCGGTGATGTCGGCAAACTTTTCGAACTGCGACTGTGAAGGAAGGCCTGCGAGTTCCGTGACGACATCATCCATGGAAAGTTGGACATCGCCGTTAGCCGCGTCGTTTAAAAGCTCGCCTTCGACATACGCAAGACCTCGTTGCTGAAGTTTTTTCACATAAGCGAGCTTTAAAGCTTTCGCAATCGCGGCACGGTGATCGCTTTCAACTTCAAAGGAAGGACTGGTCATCTGGATGGCCGAAACGATGAGATTCGTCAGAAATGCAATTTTCTCTTCATCGTAAACACCCCGAAACGGACTGAAAGGAATGGGACGATCTCGTTCAAACCGAGTCATGTCGGCATCAAAGTATTCAGCTATCATTGGATAGCTCGACTTTTTATCCACAACGAAGACGAGAGGTTCTGGACTCATGCGTTTGGCCGCTTGTACGCAGTCGATAATGAAAGCACTTTTTCCGGAACCGCTATCGGCAAGAACCACCGTATGGTTCGACGTTTCGTTTTCGAGAAGAGAAAAATAAATCGGATTATTTTCGCGAGACAAATAAAGCTGAAGCGGATTTTTAAGACCTCGAAAAGAATCGAAGATCGGAAGAAATTTTGTAGCATCGGAACGAAGAATGCGAATCGCCCGTCGGGTAGAAAGGTCCGCTTTCGGCGTGTAGTTCAGCGGGAGTGCATTCAAACACAAACCGAGACCAATATCTTTTTCGACAATAGCTTCACATTCCAAATCATTCTGAAAAATATTGAGAAACTGCCGTGTGCGCTCGTCGAGTATGTCCTCGGATTCACCTTCCAAAATCACATTGAAAGTCAGATGGAGGCAGCGATCATCATGGGCCAGTCGATCCTGAACTTCCAGGACTTCATCTTTTTGTCGACGGGCACGCGCCGATGGCGTGTTTTGAAGAAAGAATTCTTTGAGGTCGAAAAACTGTTTTACTTTGGCTTTGGAGGGAAAGCTGAAATTGAGCGCAAGACGAAACGGAAACGGGAGTCGCGTAAAGTACGCCATTCCTCCCGGATACGCATATTGCGGAGACGTTTTTAAAGAAAGTGTTCGGGTCTTCAGTCCCTCGCGCTCCATCCCTTCATGATCGAGAACCGGATTGTGATAAAGCACTTGCTCCGAAAGAGAGAGAT
>CAZSZT010000092.1:0-6620 GCA_964611175.1 uncultured Bacteriovoracaceae bacterium | reverse complement strand
AAAGACAATCCGCGAGAGAAAACATTCGAAATCTATGGACCGAAATTCAAAAGGATATTCCAATCGATTCCGACGCTCAAATTCTGTGGGGGTCCAATGCGGTCGTCGTTCAAGTCAACGCAAAGACACTTCGCAAGCTTCACAAAAGCCCAAGTGTGGATGGCATCGTCGAAGATAAGATCATTGAACTGGAGCTGCCTAAGCCAAGCGACGACGGCGTCGAGATGAACGAAGAGGAAATGACCTATGGGCTTCAAGTGATTCACGTTCCCGAGGCTTGGAATTTTGGATCGAAAGGCTCGGGAGTAAAAATTGGAATTATCGATTCCGGAATCGATTTCCAACATCCCGATCTGGCCAATAAGGTTCTTCGATCAAAGGATTTTACCAACAGCGGAAGCGCTGAAGACGGTTTGGGGCATGGCACTCACGTCGCGGGAACCATTGCCGGGGGAACGGCTAGCGGCAAAGCCATCGGGGTCGCGCCAAATGCCGAACTTATCATCGCAAAGGTTTTTGGAAAGCGTGGGCAAACATCAACATCCATTCTTTTACGTGCGATGGAATGGATTCTTGATCCGGACGAAAATCCGGAAACCGATGACGCCCCAAGAGTTGTCAATAATTCATGGGGAAGTGGCAGCCAATTCGTGCTTGGCTTTCGAAATATTGTAAAGACATGGCGACGCTTTCAGGTATTTCCAAACTTTGCCGCTGGAAATTCGGGTCACTGGATGGGAGTCGGGGCTCCAGCTCGCTATCCCTATAGCTATGCCGTCGGCGCTATCGATGAAAATCTCAACTTAACTTCCTTCAGTAGCAGAGGCCCAAGTCTTTGGTGGGTCGATCGTTGGTTTAAACTTTTGAAAAAACCAGATATTTCGGCGCCAGGTCTTTCCGTTTATTCATCCCTTCCCGGGGGAATTTATGGGAGATATTCGGGTACCAGCATGGCGACTCCTCATGTTACGGGAGTGATTGCTCTCGCCTATTCCGTCAACCCAAAACTTACGATCGAGGCTTTGATCGATATTCTCAATGCGTCAGCACTTGATCGCGGAGCAAAAGGCATGGACAATCATTTCGGTCATGGAGTTATTCAGGCGGATAAGGTCGTGGAGAAAGCCAAGTCATGGGTAGACAACTCGTCTTCGTCTTTCCTGGACAGGGATCCCAGTCAGTGGGAATGGGATACTCCCTAGCGACTCGATTTTCAGACTTCGAAACCATTTTTTTGGAAACCATGAGAGAAGCCGACGCCAGCCTCGGCTTCTCTCTTTCCACGATCATTAAAGACGGCCCCGCCGAAAAACTCAAAGAAACGGAAATCACTCAGCCGGCGATTCTTACCGTCAGTACGGCCATGAGCCGATGGCTGAAGACGAAGGGAATATCGGGGTCCATGGCTCTTGGGCATTCTCTCGGCGAGTATTCAGCGCTCGTTTACTCCGAATCCATCAGTTTTCGAGAAGCCGTTAAACTCGTCCAACTGCGCGGCCGATATATGCAGACGGAGGTTCCGTTGGGTAAGGGCGGGATGGCTGCTTTGGTTGGTGCCGATTTTTCATCGGCGGAGAAACTTTGTGAAATGGTTGGGTCGCAGATGAAAGGGGTTTTGGAAATATCCGCTCTCAATTGCCCTGGGCAAATTGTGATTTCAGGAACTTCTGAAGCCATCGACCAAGCAGTAAGCCGCGCCAAAGATTTTGGAGCTCGAATGGCCACAAGACTCGAAGTCTCCGCTCCGTTTCATTGTTCTTTACTGAAAGGCGCCGGAGAAAAGCTCAACGCGATTCTTCAAAATACAACGATTTCAGAGCCAGTCATCGATGTGGTTTCAAATACAACGGCGAAACCGGAAAAATCCCCCGATGAAATTCGAGAAAATCTGGTCCTTCAAGTATCCAAGCCTGTTCTGTGGGAAAATTCCATACGTTATGTCTCGGAACAAGGCCTTGCGGAATTTGTTGAGGTGGGTTCTGGCAAAGTCCTCACGGGTCTCATTCGAAAAATTTTGCCTCAAGCCGTTTGTCATCCGCTCGAAACCATCGAATCTCTCGATATTTTGAATTGACGCCTAAAAACAGAGCGCGGCATTGTTTTCAATGCCTCCATCTGATAAGACCTGAACGATGCGGCGGGTTTATATCCAAACCTATGGATGCCAAATGAATGAGTATGATTCTGAGCAAATGCTTCAAGTCCTTGCCACCAAGGGCTTTGAACCTGCTTCGAGTCCAGAACTCGCACAACTTATTATTGTGAACTCCTGCTCTGTCCGAGAAAAATCGGAAAACAAGGCTTTAAGTATGCTCGGCCGGTGGGCGGATCTTAAGAAAAGGGATCCCTCCAAGGTGATTGCCCTCGGGGGATGTGTGGGACAAACCGAAGGGCTAAAATTAAAAAAGAGATTTCCATTTTTAGATCTTGTTTTTGGAACAAATAATTATCGTGATCTGCCGGAATTGATTGGTCCTTTTGAAAGCATTTGGGATTCTCAAGGATTCAAGGATCAAGAAACAGAAATTCTTCTCCCTCATTCAAAACCAGAAGCAAAATCCCAGGCTTTCATTACGATCACGAATGGCTGCGATAAATTTTGTTCGTACTGCATCGTGCCCTTTACGCGAGGCCGCGAGATGAGTAGAACGCCAGAAGATATTGTTCGTGAAGCTTCATCCCTGACGCAAAAGGGTGTCAAAGAAATCATGCTTCTCGGTCAGAATGTAAATTCGTACTGGGGTAAAAATGCCAAAGGTGAGTTTACGTCTCTTTATCGACTCCTTTGTCTCTTCCAAGAAAAAACTTCCAAAGAACTGCGTGGATTGGAACGTTTACGTTACACGACGTCTCACCCGAGGGATTTTGACGAAGACCTAGCCAAAGCGTTTCGGGATCTTCCGATTCTTTGTGAATATCTGCATTTACCTTTTCAATCGGGAAGTGATTCCATTTTACGGAAGATGCGGCGATTTTATACGGCAAAAGATTATTTGCGAAAAATTGAAATGCTTCGTCGCTATCGACCCGATATGGCTCTTTCGACGGATATCATTGTTGGATTTCCCGGGGAAACACGACAAGATTTTGAAGCCACGATGCATATGATTCGAGAGGTTCAATTTGATAATATTTATTCCTTTAAATATAGCCCTCGCCCCTACACGCGCTCAGCGGATTGGGAAGACGATGTTTCAGAAATAGAAAAATCGGAAAGAATCCAAGAGCTCCAATCTTTTCAGAAAGAAATCAGTCAGAAGAAGTATGAAGAAGATGTCGGGAAAACCGTAGAACTTTTGCTTGAAGGACCATCGAAATTTAGTTCCGAATTTTGGACGGGACGAACGCGAGCAAATCGTGTTGTTCATTTACCAACCGATGCCTCTTTTCAACTGGGAGATAAAGTTTTTGCCACGATTTACGCGGCAACGCCGTCCTGGTTAAAGGGTATCCTTGAATCTCGTATACTTGGGCAAAAATCATTCGCTTAACGTCGTTTAAAATCATTTTTCGATATGGCTTACCCGTATTTTTCATGCTGGGGCTAAGCTTTTATCTGTCCCATTTGCCAAGCGATGATGTTCCCCTTTTTGATTTCCCCTTTGTTGATAAATGGGCTCATCTTGTTTTATACGCCGGCATCGGTTTTAGCCTTTGTCGAACTTTTACTTTCAAGCAGCGCTATGAGGTGTCGTTTAAAAACTATTTTCATGCCATAGGGATAACGACGTTCTTATGCTTTGTGTGGGGACTTCTTGATGAATGGCATCAAAGTTTTGTTCCTGGGCGGTATGTAGAAGTTGCCGATCTTATCGCCGACATTCTGGGAGGCTTCTTAGGGGGCCTTTTGACGGTCTTTTATCGACGTCAACTCGTTAAAATTCTTGCTCGATAAAGAAAGTCCTTTATAAAAAGAAGATATGGGAAAATTTGCCTCATTGGCGCAAGCGGAACTTACAAAGAACTGGCCTGTTGAGGAGCGCGCCGCTCTCGCTCACTTTTTAGAAGCAAAGTCTTTTAAAAACGGAGACCACATTTTTGATTCCAAAGACGAGGAAATTGGGCTCTATATCATCGAGTCAGGGCTTATCAAAATCAGCTTTGAACATATTTCAACAGATCTAAAAGCTGGAGAATCCTTTGGCGAGTTTTCACTTCTTCAAACAAACCCAAAGAGGGTCAGCGCTGTAGCGGTTCGAGCGTCGGACGTCTGGGTATTAAGTAGCCAGCAATGGTCGGATTTGAGACGACATACGCCTGTTGTCGCTCTTCACCTTATGGAATCGATGTGTAAAAAATTATCAAATCTTTTGGCGGAAACACAAGTTCCGCCAAAAATGATTCTGACTACCAAATAAGATATTAGCTTCTAAAACTCATCTGCTCTTTTGACGATTCATGATTCAGCAAATCTTCATTTGCCGAATCTACATTCAAAATTCTAAGCATTTCCAATCGAATGAGCTCCTCGAAATCCTTCAACGAAATCTCAATTCCAAGCTCCTTCAGGGAAGTCATGACGGAAGGCTCAAAATCACAAGGACGAATATTTTTAAATAAAGTTAAGTCATTTGAAATATTAATAGAAATTCCGTGATAGGTAACCCAACGCCGAACGGCAACGCCAATGCTGGCTATTTTCTTCGTTTGCCCCATCGCTGTTTTGATCCATACCCCCGTTGGACCAAAACGCCCGGCGTCGAGATTCAGCGCCTTAAGAACACCGATCACGATTTCCTCACAAAAACGTAAGTATTGGTGAAGCCCACCCTTAAAGACATCTCCCTTTAATTTTACAATCGGGTAAATGACCAACTGGCCCGGAGAATGAAGAGTTACATCCCCGCCGCGCTCAATTTCATAAATGGGAGTATTCGAGGAAAGGATATTTTGATTCCGCGTCCGTCGTCCTTTCGTAATAACGCACGTATGCTCGCAAAAGATGACGGACTCGGCCGTTTTATGATCGGCCACTTGATCCAAAAGATTTTTTTGAAGCTCCCAAATCTCTTCGTACGACAACGGCCCCCTTTCCAAAAGAGAAATGAATTCAAATCTGGGGGCCAGAGAACCCATCACGCATGCCCTACTTGAGCAACTTTTTCTCCTTTTGGTGGAGTTACCGATCCCTTGGAATGTCCTGGCTGATAAACATGAATGGCATGTCCAAAATAAGCGTCGGCCGCTTCCATGATCGCTTCCGGATAAGTCGGATGCGTATGAATCGTTAAAGCTAGATCTTCAACACTTGCCCCCATTTCGATAGCAAGCGCACCCTCCGCGATTAAATTTCCGGCCTCGGGTCCAACAATGTGAAGTCCTAAAAGATCGTTTGTTTTGGCATCCCCAATTATTTTACAAAAACCATCCGATTGAGCATTGGCTAAGGCACGCCCAAGAGCCGCAAACGGAAATTTTCCAACCTTCACTTGAAGGCCTTTCGCTTTCGCTTCGGCTTCAGAAAATCCGACGCTCGCAATTTCGGGCTCTGTAAAGATCGCGGCGGGAATCACTCGATAGTCCACAAGCGCATTCTTGTCACCCGCCAAATGAGCCGCTGCGACTAAAGCTTCATGAGAAGCCCGATGCGCCAAAAGAGGTCCGGGAGTGCAGTCTCCAATAGCATAAAGGTGCGGAATATTCGTTTGGAGGTGCTTATTCACGGGAATGAATCCCTTTGAATCGAGTTTTAATCCCGTCTTTTCAATATCTAAATACTGAGTAAACGGGCGGCGTCCCGTACTTACTAAAACAATGTCGGCTTCGAAGCTCTGCTCTTTTCCAGACTGATCGGTCCCTTTTACAACGCCTTTCTTTCCCTTGAGTTCTCCTGAACTAACTCGAAAATTTGTGAAAATTTTAGCCCCTCGCTTTTGCAATCCTTTTTCCACAATTTTAACGAGGTCTAAGTCCGTGCCAGGAAGTAATTGGGAGGCATATTCCAAAATCGTTACCTCAACCCCCAACATGGAGTAAAAGCTTCCAAGTTCTAAACCGATAACGCCTCCACCAATGAGAATCATCGTTTTCGGCATCTCCGGAAGATTCAAAGCTTCTTTACTCGTGATAATAACTTTTCGATCCATATTCACTCCCGGAAGACCGGCAGAATCCGAGCCCGTTGCAATGACGGCCTGATCAAATTCGATCATTTCTTTCTTCTTCGAATCCGTGAGGGTAACTTCCAATTGTTTAGACGACTTAAACTCTGCGGTGCCCATAAAAACTTCGATTCCATGGCGCTTACAAAGTCCGCCAATTCCGCCGGTCAATTTTTGAACGACGGAGTTCTTCCAGGCATTTAATTTCCCGAAGTCCAAAGAAAGATCTTTGAATGAAAAACCCATCTCCTGAGCTGGGCCGTGCATGGTTTCATAAAGGTGAGCGGCATGAATAAGGGCCTTCGAAGGAATACACCCCCAGTTAAGACAAGTCCCCCCTAAATTATCTCGATCGATAAGAGCAGTTTTCTTGCCCAATTGTGCTAATCGAATGGCACAGACATAACCTCCGGGTCCGGCACCGATCACTACGGCATCAAATTTCATCTTTATCCCTTTCTAAAAAAAAGCCATTCGGCTTGGGTTTTCTATAAATTCACAAAATAATTTTAAATAACC
>CAZSZT010000091.1:0-6650 GCA_964611175.1 uncultured Bacteriovoracaceae bacterium | reverse complement strand
CCCGTCTTATATTGGTCGACTTTAAACTCGAATTTGGTAAGACCCCGGACGGAAAGATTTTGTTGGGCGATGAGATTTCTCCAGATACTTGTAGACTTTGGGATGCCGTGACCGGAGAGAAATGGGATAAAGATCGATTTCGATTTGATCTCGGAGATCTTTTGCAGGGTTATCAAGTGGTCGCGGAGCGTTTAGAAGAGGTATTAGGATCATGAAAAAATTTTTAGTGCGCGTGCGAGTTCGATTTAAGGAGGGCATCTTAGACCCTCAGGCCGAAGCGATTTTTTCAGCACTTCAAAAACTGGAATTTAAGGCCATTGAATCGGTGAATTGCGAAAAAGCTTTTTTGCTTAATATTTTAGCGGAAGACGAAGGCCAAGCGATTCAGACAGCTCGCCAAGCGTCCATGAAACTTCTTACGAACGTGGTGATGGAAAATTTTGAAGTTGAGGTGGTATCCTCATGAGTCGAAACTGGGCGGTGGTTCAATTCCCCGGCTCGAACTGCGATGAAGATGCTCTTCGAGCGATTCAAAAGCTCGATGGCGTCACCGCAACTTATCACTGGCATGAAGAACGCATTCCAAATGGGAAATACGAAGTTATTCTTTTGCCAGGAGGATTTAGCTTCGGGGATTATTTGCGCGCGGGCGCGATCGCCAAACTCAGTGCCGCCGTTGATTCTCTTTCCGACGCGATCGATGCTGGAGCCCATGTGATGGGAATTTGCAATGGCTTTCAGATTTTATTGGAGTCTCGGCTGCTACCGGGTTTTCTCCAGGTGAATCAAAATTTAAAATTTATCTCGGATTTGGTGGAAGTCGAAGTTCGCGAAGCCGCTTTCCCATGGATTAACGAATCGGATCGGGCTCACAAATTTCAGTTTCCCATTGCACATCGGTTTGGGAATTATCAGCCGCTTAAAATTGACTCCACCGAGATTCGCCCCGTTTTGAAATACACGACGAATCCGAATGGAAGCTTCGAAGATATCGCAGGTATTTACCGAAAGCATGGGAAGGGAAGTATTTTTGGTCTTATGCCACACCCCGAGCGGGCCTCTTTTGATGCCCTTCGGTTAAGTTCGGGAAAAGCTTTTTGGAAGAATGCGTGGGAGAATCTTCGATGAAAGAACAAGAACTCGCCAAAGCCGTTGGCTTGACCGAGAGTGAATGGCAGCATTTTGAAAAGGTTCTCGGACGAACTCCGACGTCCGCTGAAATTCAGATGATTGGCGTGATGTGGAGCGAACATTGTAGCTATAAATCCACGAAGCCCTTTTTGATGAAAATCATTTCGAAGGGAAAGCAAGTTCTTGAGGGCCCTGGGGAAAACGCGGGTCTCATTCGTTTTGACGAGAAGAGAGCGATTGCTTTTAAAATTGAAAGCCATAATCACCCAAGTTTTGTAGAACCCTTTCAGGGGGCGGCAACCGGTGTTGGCGGGATTCTTCGAGATATTTTTACGATGGGAGCTCGACCGATCGCGGTGGGGGATTATTTAAGATTTGGAGATCTTCAGACTTCGAAGCATCAATATTTATTAGATGGAGTGGTGAGTGGAATCGCTCATTACGGAAATTGTATGGGAATTCCAACCGTTGCTGGGCATATCCGTTCCCATCCTTGTTACAACGGAAATATTCTTGTGAATGTTTTTGCGCTAGGGATTGCCAATCAGGAGCAGATTTTCAGATCGTCGACGGCCAGACCTGGACAATCGATTATGATTTGGGGAGCAAAAACCGGGCGAGATGGAATTCATGGAGCTTCGCTACTGGCTTCGAGCGATTTTCAAGAGACGACAACCGAATCGACGGAACAAAAGATTCGTGTTCAAGTCGGCGATCCTTTTAAAGAAAAGTGTTTAATGGAAGCGACTTTGGAATGCATGAACAATCTGAAAGAGGATTTGATGGCCATTCAAGATATGGGAGCGGCAGGCTTAACCTGTTCGACGATGGAAATTTCTTATAAGTCTGGAATTGGAATGCAAATTAATTTGAATGCCGTTCCGGTTCGAGAAAAGGGAATGCAAGCCTTCGAACTTTTATTGTCAGAATCTCAGGAACGAATGTTGGCGGTCGTGCGTCGAGGTTCGGAAGAAAGATTTCAAAAAATTCTTCAAAAGTGGGGCTGCGAGTGCGCGACGATTGGTGAGACACATGCTGAGCCCCAGCTGAGAATGGAGTTCGACGGAAAGCGAATCGTGGATCTTCCGGTGATGGACGTGATGGATCCGCCGGCGCCTTCATTGCCGGTGCCTCAGTGGTCGACCGATCTCGTTTCAACCGAGAGCTCGGTGAGTGTTCCCGCCGATGTCAAAAACGAATGGGAAAGTTTGAAAGAGATTTTAAGTGACCCCGCAATCGCATCGAAGAAAGAGATTTATAAGCGCTATGACTCGACGGTGGGTGCTCGAACGGTTTTGGGGCCTGGACATGATGCAGCTGTTCTTTGGGTGGATACCGAATCCGAAAGGGGGGTGGCTTTTAAAGGCGTTTCTGACGAAGACTATTACGCCATCGATCCTGCCTATGGAGCGAAGTCCTCGATGGTTAAGGGAATTCGTGCTCTTGCTTGTATGGGAGCAAAAGCTCTTGCATTTACCGATGGCGTAAATATTGGAAATCCTCATCATCCACGAGTGCTTGGCGCTCTTTCGAAGATGGTGGAAGGAATGAACGAAGTAATTCAAATTTTTGAAACACCCTGCGTATCAGGAAATGTTTCTATGTATAATCAAACTCAATCGAAGGGGCAGAGCTTCGATATTTATCCCACCACCTTTATGGTGATGGTGGGGAAGGTGGAAAAGGTTAGTCGTTCCGTTCCTTCCTCCTTTCAACGGGTGGGATCGGAAGTCTGGCTCCTTGAGATTCCTCAGGATTCACCTCAGCCGTTACCCGTTGCGAGTTTATACGCTCAAAAAGCTTGGCCCGAAACGGAACAACGGGTTCACGCGAATACGGCTTTACCGTTTTTAGATTTGAAAGGCGAAAAGCGTCTCCAGAACGCTTTGCTGGCGGCTCATGAGAAAGAGATTTTCTTAAGTTGTCGGGATGTTTCAAGGGGTGGTTTAGGGGTGGCCTTGGCGAAAGCTTGTTTATCTGAAAATCCCTTTGGTTTCGAAGGAGATTGGAGTAAATCACAGCAGCGCCGGGACAGCCTTTTGTTCGGCGAATCTCATGGGCGTGTGATCGCAGAAATTCAAGCTTCGACGAGAGCGGAACTCATGAAACTCGGAATGGATTTTAATCTTCAAGTGAAACGTTTAGGAACCGTGATGGCGGAGCCCGTTTTTCGTATTCGACCGCTTTTAACGGGCTCGGTGGAAGATCTTTTGAAGGCCTGGCGTGGGACGTATTTATGAGTTTTAAAGACCATTGCGGAGTTGTGGCCACTTGGAATATTTCCGAAGCGGCGCATTTAACCTATTTAGGTTTATTCGCTCTTCAGCATCGTGGCCAAGAGGGCGCAGGCATTATTTCGATGAATGGAAATGGAAAGTTTTCGGGGCATCGCGATCAAGGCCTCGTTTCACAAGTATTTTCTAAACCCATGATTGAAAGCCTTAAGGGAGATCGAGCGATCGGGCATGTGCGATATTCAACTGCCGGTGGAAGTATCGCTAAAAATCTTCAACCCCTTTGGGTTGAGAGCGCCGACGGCGAAATGGCGGTTGCTCATAATGGAAACCTAACGAATGCCAATCGTCTTCGTGCCGACCTCGAAAAGCGGGGTTCTGTTTTTCATACCAAGGTGGATACCGAAGTCATTGTTCATTTGATGGCAAGAGCCGAAGGAACGCCTCGACAAAAACTTCAGGCAGCGCTTTCTCAGGTGGAAGGAGCCTTTAGTCTTTTAGTCATGGTGAGAGAAGGAGACCGAACAACCTTATTTGCGCTGAAGGACCCTCTTGGGTTTCGGCCGCTTGTTTTGGGAAAACTGGGCGACGGTTATGTTGTCGCTTCCGAAACCTGTGCTTTTGATTTAGTAGGAGCGAAATTAGAACGAGAATTTGAACCCGGTGAAGTCGTCGAGTTTTCCGATAAAGGTCTGGAAAGTTGGCATCTTCCGAAAGCGAAACAAGTGGCGCCGTGCGTGTTTGAGTGGATTTATTTTTCTCGTCCCGATTCGGTCGTTTTTGGAAAACCCGTTTATGAAATGCGAAAGAAAATGGGAGAACTTTTAGCCGAAGAGGATCTCGCACGGGGATTCAAGGCCGACATGGTCATTGGAGTGCCGGACTCCGGGATTCCGGCAGCCATTGGGTATTCTCAAAAATCAGGGCTCCCTTTTGAAATGGGTCTTATTCGAAACCATTATATCGGTCGAACGTTTATCGAACCCCATCAAAGCGTTCGAGATTTTTCGGTGAAAGTAAAACAAAACCCTCTGCCGGGGATTTTGAAAGGCAAAAGGATTGTGGTGGTCGATGATTCGATTGTTCGGGGAACGACTTCGAAAAAGATCAATCAGTTTTTAAGAGATGCCGGCGCGGCTGAAATTCATATGCGGATTTCCGCCCCTGCAACGGTTTCGCCTGGTTATTACGGAATCGATACTCCCGAAAAATCTCAGCTGATTGCTGCCAAGCTTTCGGTTTCCGAAATTGCCAAATTCATTTTGGCCGATTCCTTGGAATATTTAAAAATCGAAAAACTTTACAAAAAAATCGGTGTCACATCCCCCATGTGTGACGCCTGTTTTACGGAAAAATATCCCGTTCCTCCGAAAGATGCACCTTTATCGTAAGTCGGTTAAATGTTCGATAAAGCCATCTCGACGGATTTGCAGTATTCTTAACATATCGATAGCGTCTTGGGGGTCGGAAAACCTCGCCTGAGAGGCAATCACTTCCAGATCTTTATCCTTAAGACCTTCAAATAAGTGGAGAGCGGCGACCTCGTCTTCGCGCCTCAGATTCCGCCAGGGATGAGAAACGGGAAGATCATTAATCTTAAAGGAATGCAATAAAATGCTGATCTCTGAAGTTCCTTCGAATCCTCCAAGGGCTCTCGAGATTGGCTTTCCAAGAAGATGCTCTTTGGCTTCTCCCATAGATCGTGCGCCGAGTGTTCCGCCAAAGTCATAGAGAAGAAAACTCCCATCCGGAAGGATAAAATTATTGGGCCCCCTTTTTAAACGGTCATAATCTTTCAAATAAGCGGCAAAATAACGAAGGAGGCGGAAAGATTGTGACCCCCTATTCTCTAGAGTCGACTCCTCCAAATTTGTACCAACGGATCGAACGGCAGCATATCGGCGGCCATTTAAATAATGGATGTGGATTTCGGGGACCTGATAGCCAAGATGTTTATAAATTAGAGAGCTAATGACTTCCGCGGAAGTTTGAAGTTCGGCCGTTAGGATGTCCGGCTTAAGAAGCCATTCCACACCCATTTCATCTCGGTACCACTGCGAAGGAGTAGCACCCGTGTGGGACTTTGAAATGCGTGTTAGTTCTCCTTGAGGACCCGTTCGTTCTTCCATCTGAAGGTTCCAGTGGCCTAAAAAACCTTCGTTGTAGAGCGTTTGAATTTCTGATGGGTTGAAAGTCGGCGTGAGTTCAGAAAGAATTTGATTGATATGGTCTGCGATGGGAGTGCTCTCGTCGTGAGTGAAAGAAAGAAAGGCTTTAAGAAGTTGATCGGTTTCTTCTTGAGTCAGTTCTCTTGGTTTGAGCCATTCGAATAATTTAAGAATGAGTTGAGAAATTTTCTTGGTCCTTAGGCTTTCGTATTTGGATCTTAGATCGGTAGCGGACTGAATGCTTAGGCCATACTTTTCGAAAATCTCTTTCATGGACTTACGATTGATCGAGGGCGGACGATACGGATTCGTTTGAACGGATTCAACTTCTTCGATCACAATCGTGACGTATTCTTTGTTTCCTAACTTTGTTGTTTTTGTTTTTTTCACCTGAAAATGCGTTCCTGGTAAGAAAATCAACTCCTTTTCGGAATCGTCTTTATAGAGATGCATCGAAAGCGTGCTGACATCTTTGGCGGTTTTTCCATGGACTTCAAAAATAATTCCGTCTTCATCGATCCGAATAAATCCACTCGCCACACGAAGATCTGTTGAAACGCTCATAAAGGAAGGTTCTGAAAAATGAGTGCCTACGGAATAGCGGCGAGTTAATTCAGTTGAATCTCCCACGATCCCTCGAAAGGTGACTCCAGGGAGCGACGGAAATCGATTGAGCGCCGAAACAGTTAAACGAAAAAAAAGATCGGTTCCTCTCCATTCGAGATTTCGAATTTTTGAAGTTATGAAGGAACGAGATTCACTATCCATATAGTTTTTCAAGGCGAAAACTTCTTCCGGCAACCAATTCTTAAATTGGAGACGATTACCCCATGTCGCCATAGCTTCTTCAACCGTTAAACGAGAAGGATCAGAAACTCGATAGTTGTGTTCTTCTCCCGGGAACAAATCCTTCAATCGTGAAGATCGAAAGAGACGAATATCCTCCGATGTTGCTTCGTAAGCGCGAAGTGAACTTGGATCATTCAAAAGATCGAAGATTGTTTTTGGAGGCACTTGCGGAAGGGCTGTAACCAACATGGGGCATTTCACTTTGGCCGCCCAAAGTTCGAATGACTCGAAATAAAGTCCCGAAGCACCTAGTAGAAGGCCAAGAATA
>CAZSZT010000090.1:0-6663 GCA_964611175.1 uncultured Bacteriovoracaceae bacterium | reverse complement strand
ACAAGCCCCGAAGCAAAAAACTCCAAAACTAAGCAGTAAAAGATAAGCCATGCTCATGGCTCAACTCCCGAAATTTTTTTTGAGCGCGAATTCGGCTTTCTGTAGGCCAATAAGCCAACGCCAAGGATAGCTAATAAAAGAATAACGCCGGCCAATTCAAAGCCCCAGAAATAATCCGTAATCAGTTGAAGAGAAATCGCTTCAACACTTCCAAAATCCGCCGGATTTTTTAAAGGAGAAAGCTTTTGTAAAAGTTCAGGAGTTGTGATTCTGAGACCCAGCAAAACAAAGGTAAGAAAGGCCGTGAACAAACTTAAGCTCGTCCAGGGGAGCGCTCCGTCCACACCCAGTTCCCTTGGATCCAAATTCAAAAGAAGAATGACAAAAACAAAGAGCACCATAATGGCCCCGGCATAAACCAAAACTTGAATGGCCGCGACAAAATGAGAGCCCAAGAGAATATAAAGTCCTGCGGTAATAAAGAAGTTCAAAATAAGCCACATCGCCGACTCAATAGGTCTCGGACGAAAGGCCGCTAATCCCGCACTGATGAGAATCAAAACGGAAAACGAGAAAAATAATATTTGTGTCATATCCAACACTTCTGGCTATTCCATTCTCTGAAAAACAATGACGACCGCCGTGATAACAATGTTCAAAAGGCCAAGCGGCACCAGGGTTTTCCATCCTAACGACATGAGTTGATCGTAACGAAATCTTGGAACCGTCCACCTTACCCAGACAAAAAAGAACATGAAGAAAGCCACCTTGAGAGCGAACCAAACCGAGGGAAGATACCACAAAGCATCCATATTCAATCCCGTCGCCGCCCAGGAATAAAACGGAAGAAATTCCCAGCCCCCGAAGAAAAACAAGACCGCGAGAGCGGAGGCCGTTGTCATATTGACGTACTCGGCCAAAAAGAAAAGACCGAATTTAATACCCGAATATTCCGTATGATAACCCACCACTAACTCGGCTTCGGCTTCAGGCAAATCGAAGGGAGTTCGATTTGTTTCTGCAAAAATGGCGGGCAAGAAAACAAGAAAAGCAAGAATCCCCGGAAAAATATTCCACATAAACGTTTGGGCTTCGACAATTTGAACCAGATCAACCGACCCCGACAATAACACGACCGAAATAACGGCCATCCCTGCCGCAAGTTCATAGCTAATCATTTGAGCCGAAGCGCGCAGAGCTCCAAGGACACTGAATTTATTATTACTTGCCCATCCCGCAAGAGCGATGGAGTACACACTCAGCGATGTGATGGCCAAAACATACAAAAATCCAACATTCAGTTCGGCAATTTGAAGACGCCTGGGCTCCGAAAATAAACCTCCTAAAGTTGTTGGGGGCCCAAAAGGAATCACCGCAAATGCCATGGCGGCAGGAATCACGGATAAAATGGGGGCTAAAATAAAAAAAGTCGGGTGGATTTCTCGAGGGCGAAGATCCTCTTTGAGCAAAAGCTTAATCCCATCGGCCAAAGATTGAAGCAAGCCCAGGGGCCCAACTCGATTGGGACCGTAACGATCTTGAATAAGCGCACAAACACGTCGCTCCACCCATATCATGACGGGGGCTACCACCCCAAAGGCCAAACCAAAAAGAAGGCCGATTTTAGCTATTAAAAATAAAAGACGGATGGTCGCTTCATTCAGGCTGGTCAGAGATTCCAATCGAGCAAACCTTTCCGCCACTCATAAACAAGGCCTAATGTGAGAATAAAAAGAAAAGGTAACCCCAAACTTAAGAAAAAAAAGCCTTCCCGAGCCTCCAAAAGACGATTCATGGACAACGCCCATGGAATTAAAAAAACCGTTTCAATATCAAAAAGAATAAAAGAGACCGCAACCAAATAAAATTTAACACTGAAACGCTGATTTTCCGCGCCCTCGCTTGGAATCCCGCATTCATAGGCGGAATCCTTATTCGGATAATGTCTTTTGGCCCCTAAAAAACGCGCCGCAAGAATCGCACCCACCCCTGTTGCAATTCCCAACACCAGCAAAATAAAAACTCCTAAATAGGGGGAGAGAGTCATACTCGATTGTTAAGCCTCAAAAACACCTCGGTAAGTCTATAGGAGTGTTTTTACTACCGTCAACGTCCCCATAGTGCAGCTTGAAGCCCAAATATAGGGCAGTGCATAAAAAGCTTGACCGAGAAAATGCGGAACCCTGTAATATCTAATAGGATTGAGATCTCTTTTTCTTTGCCAAGGGAGAGGGCGCAAAGAAAGAGCTTTGGAATAGTCTTGGAAACCGAGACTAAAAACTAAAAAGGGGGCCCAGAAGCTGGGTTTTGAGGGGAAAAAATGGCTGAATCAATTCGTATTATTAAAAAATACCAAAACCGTAAACTCTATGACACTCAGGATTCCTGTTATGTGACCTTGGATGGGATCGCCAAAATGATCCGGGAGGGTGAAGAGATTATCGTGATCGATAATAACTCCAAAGAAGATGTCACGGCTCTCATCTTAACCCAGGTATTGTATGAACAAGAAAAAACGAATCAAAGTGTTCTTCCAGTAAGCATTCTCAAAGGCATTATTCGAAGTGGAAGTAATAATCTTTTTGAGTTTATGCAGAAATTCATTCTCAACGGCGTCGAGGGAAATAGAAAAAATCAAGACGAGTTGGTCATTCATATCGAGCGAATGATCAAAAAGGGTGAACTTACCGAGCAAGAAGGCCAAGCGTTGACGAATCAAATTCGAGCGGCTCAGCAAAGCAATCAAGCTGCTTTGGATAAGAAAATTGAAGAGCGCGTGGAGAAAGTTTTAACGAGTAATAATTTCTCGCAAAACTATCAAGAGCTTCAGACCATCTCCAGTCGCATTCAAGCTCTCGAATCAAGGGCGTAGTCTAACGGAAAAAAAATGATTCTGAGCGAATGCTCCGAGTAAACGATATTACGCGGTGTTGACTTCTTCGTCTCCACTCTCATCGCTGTCCTCAGAAATGGACGGGCCCGAGTCGGCACCAAAAAGCTTCTTTTTAGCCTTTTCGCTTTCCATTTCCGTCGCGCAATCAATGCACAAAGTGGTCATAGGACGAGCTTTCAGTCGAGCCTCACTGATCGAAGAACCGCAGGCTTCACAAGTGTCGTAAGAACCTTCTTCGATTCGAGCGATGGCCTTTTCAATTTTTCGAATAAGCTTTCGTTCACGATCTTTAAAACGAAGCAATCGATTGCGATCTAGTTCTTGCACCGCCTGATCCGTAGGATCCGAAGAGGGATCGTTTGTACTCTCTGAAATATTTTTCACGGCTAAATCCGCCTCATTGAGAAGCTGACCAAGCCGATTTTGAAGTTCTTTTTTGAAATCCGAGAGTTTTTTCTTATTTAACATTGTCACCACCATCCATTCTGCGTGTCATTGATTAATGATTCATTTTCACGAGATCAATCAAAATATTTATAATTCCACGCCACGATTTCCCTTGATTTTTGTCCAAATCTCTTTTTTTCTTTGACCATTTTTTCATCTTCCCCTCCATGGCTGATTGTGCCTAACTACAATTAAACAATGATTCTAAGGATACGAACCTTATCTGTAAAGCCCCCCAAAACCAGCATAACCATGCTCTCGGTGTTGATCTTGGCATTTGGGCTTATACGAGGCCCCTCCTCCGCCAATGCACAAGGTCTACCCTTTCCAAATCGGGCAGAAATGGGGCCGGCAACCCTGGCTCTGGGTGGAGCCTCGGCGGCGGCTGCTTTCAATCACGAGGCCTTTTTAACGAACCCAGCAAGTCTTATTCATTACAGTGAGAAGAGTTCGATCGGGGGATTCTGGCAGCAACTTCCCGAAGACCATAGTCACTGGTCGATATCGATCGTCGATGGCACAAGCGCCGTCATTGGGGGCTTTCAGTTTGACTGGACCGACCTTGGTCCGGCGTCTCGGCATCGATACAATATTGCGGGAGCCTATAAGACGCCTTATGGCTCTCTGGGAGCCACCATTCAGGCCCTTCAATTTTCAGGACTCCTGACCCCGGGACGGGGTTGGCATTTCACGGGCTCCGCAGGAGTATTTATACCGCTTGTCATGGATTTCAGTATTGGTGGTTATACGAAATCACTTCTGGACAACGAGGCGGATACGTATCTTCCGCCGGAACTTCATTTAGGTATTCTTTATACTTACCCGCAACAATTGCGCTTAAGCTTCGATGCGGACCGTCGCTTTGGCTCCAATTCTTATGATTGGAATTATTCTTTTGGCGGAGAACTCTTGCTCGCCAAATACTATGTGGCGCGTGGTGGTTATCATATGAACGCTCATTCGGAAGACTCCTTTTGGTCGACCGGCATTGGACTTTTAGCTCACAAAATAGAAGTCGGCGCGGTCTTCATGAGAACAACTGGGAACTCCCCTAAAAACGGAATGGGCGCGGATTTAACTTTAAAATTTTAAGTTTAAAACCATATCGGCAAGCGTCTGAGCAATCTTTTGTTTTGAATCAACTTCTATAAAATTTTTCGTTTTTTTAGACCATAGAAAAGCTCGGTGACGATCCTCCGAGATATCCTCACGGCGATTCGCAATAACGAAATCCAAATGATACTTTTCAACGGTCGTTAGCGCCCGTGATTGAAGCTCCTCAACAGAAATTCCGCTCTCTAATTTGAATCCCACTTTCAACATCGACGGAGCATCGATGCTCTCGATCAATTTTTTGGATGGCTTAAGTTGAAGGGAAAAGGCCTGGGACGAAGAGAGCTTTCCATCGCGAGCCTCCACTTCAAAATCAAGAACCGCGGCACAAAAAATGCCCACCTTGATCTTTTCCCGGAGAATTATTTTTTGAAATGCCTCCCGCATTTCATCGTTTGTTTCGACTTCCGTAGGATTTAAATACCCAGCAATGGCGCGCGAACCTGTTCCGACAACCGCCCAAACTTTAGCACCTCGCCGATAAAATTCGTCGGCAATTTGATAGCCAAGTTCTCCCGAAGAAAAATTGGTTAAATATCGAATGTCATCCACGTAGGACCGGGTAGGACCCACGCTAACCAAAACAGGAATGTCTTCGATAGGAGACGAAGAAAGACCATGGCAAATCATGGCAGCAATTGTTTCAACATCCAATAATTTGGCTTTTCCCTCAGATTCTTGGAAATCCAGGATCTTTACTCCTTGGATTTCCGAAAGCGTATTTAAATTCTTTCGAAAGGCCGGATTTCCCTGAAGAGATAAATGCATGGACGGCAAAAAGAAGACCGGCATTCGAGATAAAGCACTTTGCACCAGAGTGGCCGCCGCCGAATCAGAAATTCCAACGGCCATTTTCGATATAAAATCGAGCGTTGCGGGCACAACCACGACAGCATCGGCATCGGTGATATGTTCGGCAGAGCCTGAAAGATCTGTAATGACTTTCTGTTTAGAAGCCCATTCCATCACAAGAGGTTTAACAAATTCAGTAGCCGCGGGGGTCATAAAGACACGTACCGAGGCTCCATAACGTCGAAGTTCTCGAATCACTTTGGGGACCTCAATACAGGCAATGCCCCCAGTGACGACAAGATCGAAGCGCTTCCCATCAAGGTGCCTTCCCTTTCGCTCAACATCGCGATCGTCCCTTATACTGGACATGACGATTGTTCATAGCTGACGAAGGTGAAAGCGTCGAGTGGACATATGATAACCATTCATGTGTGCTAAAAACGTGGCAGATGTCTTTTTGTGCCTCTTTGGAGTGGTTATGTCCCTGTATTTTTGGGGACTTTTGCGTACGGCTATCTGGGTTTTCCCAAGTCTTTTTATTCAAGGTGCCCTTCCGGTAACTTCCGCATCTCTCTTAAGTTTTTGGTTTCTTCTGGCTTGGATGGCTCCTTATTTTCAAAATGCCTTTGATTTTCGAGAGCTGAGTAAGCAGCGATTGACGATCGTCTTTTTTCTGACCGGCATTCTTGGAGGAATTTTGCTTTTTCGAACGGAAGTATTTTATTTTGCCCTTTGCGCTTTGATTCCCTTTCTTCTCCTGAGAATCTTCGGCGTCGTTAAGCATCCCATCGTTCGAGTTTATTTTCTTCCGCAGCAATGGAAGTGGATTCTTTTGTCATTTTGGGTGATCGGCCTGGGATTTCAAGTTTTTGAAAATTGGTTTATGTCGTCTCTATGATGTCGAAAAAAGGCATTCGATTGTTTTGCCCATCGCCGTTTGAAATTCCATCTGGCTATTCTTCTAAAACAACAGTTTTCGGAATGGGAAAAAGTCGAGCTGAAAATTTAGCTCGCCGCCTCAATGACGAAAAACCGATCGACTGGATTATTGTTTATGGTTCCGCTGGCGCCCTTCAAAGGCACTTAAGAATTGGAAGTGTTTACGCGGCATCGGAAATTTTATCGACAACGAATCAGGCCGTCCGGCTTCCCGCTTTGGAATTACCCCTATCGACGGCAAAACTCTTAACGTCTCCATCGGTTCTCTCCACCCCCCTGGAAAAGCAAGATTTTGGAAAAAAAACCTCGGCCGATCTCGTCGATTGCGAGTCCGGTTTTATATGGCATAACTTAAACGAGGACGTTCGCCCCAACATTCTCTTCATTCGTGGGATCATCGACGACGATTCCACGGACATTTCCTTTTTATTTCGAAAAAACTTTCTTTCCAATTTAAACCCTCAAGTATGGCCAAAGCA
>CAZSZT010000089.1:0-6685 GCA_964611175.1 uncultured Bacteriovoracaceae bacterium | reverse complement strand
TAAAGACGGCTATCCTGGATCTGGAGAGGATTTTAGGGTTTTAGGCCGGTCCTTTGGAGGTAGTGCCGACGGTGCAGGTCAGGCTTCAATTTATGGAGATAGGGGGAATACGCTTTGAATTCTTAGAACCAAGTTCTCCAGCCTCTCCTATTTTTAAATTTTTAGAAAAGAGGGGTCCAGGAATTCATCATTTGGCTCTCGAGGTAAAGGACATTCTCAAGTCGATGTCAGATTTGAAGGCCCAAGGCGTTTCGTTTTTGAGTGAGAGGCCTAAGGTGGGAGCTCATGGGACTCAGGTGGCTTTCATTCATCCCAAAGCGACAACTTCTGGAATTCTTATTGAGCTTGTTCAAGGAAATTGAAATAATAAGTTTCAAGAGTTTTGATCTTTGTTCAAGCGGTATAAAGAAAGTTTACTTCGTCTTCCTCGTTTAAAAATCGAACCCTGTTGGGCTCTCCGAGAAAAATTTAAAAAGGGGTATTCTCCAGGAGATTTAAAAGCGGATCTTCTTTCGGGATCCGTCGTTGGTCTTGTGGCGATTCCGCTAGCCATGGCCCTTGCAATCGCTTGTGACGTTCCGCCTCAATTCGGCCTCTATACGGCGATCATTGCGGGAGTCTTTGTCGCTTTATTTGGAGGATCGTCCTTTCAAGTGACGGGCCCGACCGCGGCATTCGTTGTTATTCTTCTGCCGATTGTTCATCGTTTTGGATTCGCCGGTCTTTTGATCGCGGGTCTTATGTCGGGGATCATTCTTGTCGGCATGGGTATGGCAAGGCTTGGACAATGGATTCAATTTATTCCCTATCCGGTAACGACGGGTTTCACGACGGGTATTGCGGTGGTCATTGCAAGCATTCAGTTGAAAGATTTTGCGGGCCTTCAACTTGAACACCCAGCCGAAAGTTTTACATCTCGTTTCATTCAGTATTGGAATGTACGGGGAAGTTTTTCTCCCGTGGAGTTCTGCATTGGAATTTTAACGTTAATGGGTTTATTCCTTTGGCCGAAGCTCAATCGAAAAATTCCCGCGCCCTTAGTGGTTTTGAGCGTCATGAGTCTTGGGCTGGTCTTGATTAAAAAGATCTATCCGGAATTTAATTATGCCAATGTTGGAAACAGGTTCCAGACCATCGTTGGTGGGCAATGGGTTTTCGGAGTACCGTCGAGTCTTCCTTCTTTTCGATGGCCGTGGAATTGGGATGGAATTTCGGGACCTCATTTTGAATTAGGTTTAGACACTCTGGAGGCTTTGCTTCCTTCAGCTTTTGCCATTTCCCTTCTCGGGGCTATTGAATCCTTATTGTCGGCGGTTGTCGCCGATGGAATGACGGGTACTCGACATAATCCGGATGCCGAGCTGGTGGCTCTCGGTTTGGGCAATATTCTATGCCCTTTTTTTGGAGGTGTACCCGCGACGGGGGCTATTGCACGAACCGCAACAAATATTCGTTATGGGGCTAGATCTCCTATTTCTGCGGCCTTCCATGGGATTTTCATTCTTTTTGTTCTTCTTCTTTTTGCGCCTTATGTTTCCTTTCTTCCAATGGCCTCCCTTGCCGCTTTGCTTTTGTTCATCGCCTACCATATGGCGGAAGCAAAACATTTCGGTCGGATCGTTCGAGTCGCCCCTGGATCGGACGTCCTTGTGTTGCTCATTTGTTTTGGTCTTACGGTTATTTTCGATATGGTTATTGGAGTCGGGGTGGGGATTGTTTTAGCGTCTTTATTATTTATGAAACGTATGGCCACCGTAACCTCTGGAGAAATTCTCGTGGAGGGGCAACATCAGTCCATTCCAAAAGACCTTCCGAAAGGTTTCATGGTTTATGAAATCGCGGGTCCTTTATTTTTTGGAGCGGCTCAGAATGCAATCGATGCCGTTAATGGGGTAAATGGGGACATTCATACAGTCGTTTTTCTAATGAAAAATGTGCCGGCGATGGATGTGACGGGTTTAGTGGCTTTAGAATACACGATACGTAATCTTCAACGACACCACCGAAAAGCCATCTTAGTCGGGATCCAAAAACAGCCCCTCGAACTCCTAAAGCGTTCCGAACTTTGGCAGGGTGGGAATAAAATCCCCCTCTTTCGTAATCTTCATGAGGCGCTGGCGTCGATTGAAGATTCTGCCACCCCCATAGAACCTTACTGACTCGCCGCCGTTTTTAAAGGCGCTACATTTATCGTTGCTTGCTTGGGGCCTTGTTTGATTTCCACTCCCGATAATTTTCGAGCCGCATCTAGAAAGACTAAAGACGCCGCCCCCACGACACCGGCTTCAATAAAATTAGAATTCTTCATAAGAGATGTTGAAAGAATTCTCAGTTTATTATGACGAGCCACATAGGAACGTTCCATGGTGATCTGAATCATTTTTCGGCTAAAAGCTTTCCATGCGTGAACTAAACCACCACCAAAACAAACGGCTTGAGGATCAAGCGTATTCACGACATTGGCAAGCATGATTCCGAGAGCATTTCCCATATCGTCAAAAACTTTTTCCACGATCGGATACTCCGGAGCTTTATTGCCTTTCTTATAAAGCTCATAAAGTTCTTCAGGCGAGGTCGCTGTAATTTGAGGATGTTTTTCTCTTAAATCGGAAAGGATTCGTTGAAAGCCCGAGGCACTTGCATAAAGTTCGACACTTCCTCGATTGCCCGTCGATTCCGGGGGGCCTTGGGGGTCGACCGTAATGCGACCGATTTCACCCGCCATTCCCATGCTTCCATGATAAAGATTCCCATCCAAGAAAAGAGCGCCACCAACTCCCGATCCGATGGTCACATAGACGAAGTGATCATAGGGCTTACAAACTCCAAAAACTTTTTCCCCTAAAGCCGCCGCGTTGGCATCATTGTCGACATAAACCGGAAAACGAATCTTTTTTCGAAGTTTTTCATGAATGGCAAAGCGTTTCCAATCCGGAAACTGCGGAGACTGAATAACCAATCCCTTTTTTAAATGAAGGATGCCAGGAATCCCAAATCCGACCCCTAAAAGATCCTGGGATGGTTCACAATGAGGAGGGGGGTTCTTTAAAAGTTCGTCCACAAGGGCGACCAAACGACCTAGGATCTTTTCCTTGCCATCGGATACTTTGGTTTCCCATTTGATCGGATCAAAAAGCTGGCCTTTAGGGCTTACCCAAGCCCCTCGCATATGGTGGCCACCTAAATCGACGCCGATGGCCCAGCCAGAAAGGCTTCCCACTTTTGGCGTTAATTCCGAGATCGATTTTGTTTGAGTCGTTGAAGTTGTTTTCTTTGAACTTTCTTTAGAACCATCGGTCATGGATTAATTACCTCACGTCAAATTCGTTATTTCATTCGTTATCATCCGGCCATTGAAGACCCAACCTAGGCAAGTCTTTTACCACAGGTTGAGAGAATTCGTTTGAAAAATTTCGAGATTTAAGCCAAGAGCGTCCAAATCCTCGGAAAAGAAAGAATTTTCCTTAAAAAGTCATTGATTTAAGCTAGTAGGCATAAATGCTCCGTGATTCCGTAAACATCTATATGGATGGATTTTTGGGTTTGGTTCCGGATCCCGAACAATCCAGGATCTTTTTGGTTGAAGAAGCTCATGAGAGTGAGGATCTCTTGGAACTCCTGACGTCATGGATTTGGTTACATGATCTGGACTTCGCACACGCTCTAAAACTGAAACTTTGGTTTGGCCTTACTTATAGACAGTTGGCAAAAGTCTTTCGCGTCACCCCTCGGGAAATGGCCCAAATCATCCGTGTTCAAAAGACGGCTCTTTTGAGTCCTTATCCACCGCAACATCTTGCGCAAGAAACCAATCAAATCGAAGGGCTTTCGTGTTTTATGGTCGAACAGCATTTGGGGGCCTGGCTTGACGGAGAAATAGGGGAGCCTCAAATGCTTACGTCCATGAAAAAGCATCTCACGCAATGCGAGCCGTGCTTAAGCCGTCTTCAGGAATATCGACATCTTCATACGAAAATTTTAGCGGCGAAACCTCGCTTAAACCCTCTGACGGAGGAAGAATGGAACGAAACTTTAAGGCTGCAAACAAGAAAACGACTCGGGCGATGGGTGAAAATGAGTCTCATTGGCGTTCTCATTTTAATTATCGGATTTTCATTCGCATGGATTCTATGGTCGAAACCCGAAAAGATGCCTAATATTTATGAAATCGAGGAATCGAAAATTAATGTTCAAATCTTTACATAAACCCAAAGCTCTTCGGTGGGGAGACACGCTCGCGCTCATTCGACCAGCAAGCCGCTTGGATGTCCGAGCCTATGCCCAGACGATAAGGAGTCTACGAGATCTTGGGTTTTGTGTGGCCACTTATCCAGGGTCTCTCAAGGCGGATTCGTATTTTTCGTTTGCCGATCACGATCGTGCGCGCGAGTTCGTCTGGGCTTTTTCCGAACCCGGGATTAAGGCAGTATTATCGTGCCGGGGGGGCTACGGAAGTGTTCGTTTGGTTCACCAACTCAAAAAATCCGACCTCAAAAAAATGGAACCCAAGCTTTTTGTCGGCTATTCCGATACGACCTATCTTCATCAGTTTCTTCAAAACGAAAAAAAGATGCTGAGTTTTCATGGGCCCTTGGTGGGGCAGCTTTCAAAGCAAGATTTGCATTACTTGATGCGACAGCTTTGCGCGCTTTCAAAATCTCCAGCCACTCAAACATGGTCCGAAATTGAAAATATTGGCTCGTCTCAGAGGGCTCATGGGAGGCTTGTTGGAGGTAATTTATCGGTCCTTCAAGTGACAGGGCCGGCTCAACTTCCAAAGGAGCCTCTTATTCTTATTCTCGAAGATGTGAATGAAAATTATTACCGTCTGGATCGTATGCTTTGGACGTTAATCGATGCGGGTTATGCGCGATACATTCGTGGAATGATTATTGGACATCTTGAAAAATGTGGAAAAGATGATCGAAAAACTTTTAAGCAGGAGCGTCTTTATCAGACTTTGCGGTCTTTATGTAGGGGACCGATTTGGGTGGGAGCGCGTTTCGGACATGGTTTAAAACGCCAAAGGATTTTGCCGCTCGGGGCTCGAATCGAACTCCATGGCCACCGATTAAAAATTTTGGAAAGTTGTGTTTTGCCGTGAAAGCTGGTCTTCGGAGGAGGATTTCAGACAAGGTTCACGAACTCGTTGATCAAAAGGCGGCCGCCGGAGTCCAACTTGTTCTTGGATATCAAAGAGAATGCTTGGGCATTTTTTGCGCGGGCTATCGAGACCCTGTGCGGCGCCGACCGGTTCTCCCGTCGACCTGGTTTGATTTAGCTTCTCTTACGAAGATTCTGGCGACCGTGGATCTTTTAATGATGGCGTATCAAGAGAAACTTGTTCCCGATCTCGATCAACCTCTTAAAATTTGGTTTTCTTTTTTTTCTTCGGATTTAAGAAACCGAACCTTGCGGGAAGTTCTTGAACACCGGTCGAAACTCCCCGCGATTTTTGAAGAGACCGAAGATCTTCCGAGTCGTGACGAAAAAATAAGGTTTTTTTTAAGGAGAATCGATGAAACGTATCGTTCGGACGAAGAAAATCCAAAATTAGAAGAAGTTTATTCGGATATTGGTTTTATGGTGCTTGGCATTTTATTAGAGCAAATCCGTGGAAAGCGATTACGAGATCTTCTCCCGCCATATGATTTTTTAAAATATGGTCCGGTATCTTTTCCGGGGTCCTGGATGTCCGTCTTTTTTCCGTCGGTTTCCCAGGTTGCGTCGATTTTAAGTTTGGATGCAAGGCCTCAGTGGCTTAATGGACGAGTTCAAAGTCCCCGGGCGTATTGGTTGGAAGGGGATGCGGGACATGCGGGACTTTTTGGGCGAGGGAAAGCGATTGATGACTGGGGAAAGAATTTATTTTTGTCGTATCACGGAAAGGGCATTCGACTTAGCGATAAGACGGTTCGTAGCTTTATTGATTTTGAAAACCGGCGTGGGCGTTTTTTGAATGGATTTGATACGCCTTCAGAAAAGAATTCTCAGGCGGGAGATAAGCTTTCTCGAACAACGACGATCGGGCATTTAGGTTTTACAGGCTGTAGTTTTTGGATGGATATCGAAAGCGGATATCGAATCACTTTGCTGACGAATCGCGCGGCGCCGGGGGTGGATCCTGAAACACTGCGAAAACTTCGACCCGGCTTTCATGACTGGCTCCTTGAAGAAGTTTTCTCTACACTATCTTAATTGGTATGGAATTGCGGACAGGTTTTCGGATTTATTTTATTGCGATTTGTGGAACAGGAATGAGTGCTTTAGCCGGTCTTTTAAAAGAGCGGGGCTACGAAATTGCGGGCTCCGATATTGCGGATTATCCGCCCGTGGGGGATTTATTGAAATCTCTCCATATTCCCGTTCATTTGGGTTATGACGTCGACGATTTAGAACGATTTCGTCCGGATTATGTTGTTGTTGGAAATTTTGTTCGAAAAGATAACCCTCAAGCCCAATATGTTCTTGAGCGAGAAATTCCTTTTGGCTCCTTTCCTTCGACCTTGGAAGAATTTTTTTTGCAACGAACTAAAAACCTTGTCGTTGTGGGAACTCATGGCAAAACCACGACGACATCTTGTTTGGCTCATTTGCTAAGCGCGGCTGGTCTGGATCCGAGTTTTCTTATCGGGGGTGTGCCTCTGAACTTTGAAAAGAGCTTTCATGTCGGAAAAGGCGAGCA
>CAZSZT010000088.1:0-6687 GCA_964611175.1 uncultured Bacteriovoracaceae bacterium | reverse complement strand
CATATAGATTTCGATCAACTTAAAGACATTGTCGTTTCGCTGATGAGTTTGCTCGGAAACTTCGTTAATGAGACGGCTGAGTTTGATAAACTGTTCGCTGAGTTCGTCAAAGATATTCAAAGAATCCGTGAGCGAACTGAGAGAAGAATAAGCGACTTCTCCCATTTTTTGATAGTAAGACAAGTCGATGGCTCGCCGTGAGAGTGCTTCCGGAAAGTAGCCGCTCACCATGAGGGAAGTGTCTCCCATTTGTCTTAGTAAGCTGATGCGTCTATGAAAATCTGCTTCGAGAGATTCCGAAAGCATATCCGCTAAAACCGGCACGCGTACGCCTTGTTGTGCAAAAAGTCTGGCGGTTTCCTGGAAAGTGACTAAAACATCGGTGACGTAAGTCAAGGCATGAGGAGAAATCGAAAGACGTTGGCTTTCCGCGGCATCGGAAAGAAGTTCCGTGAAAAACTCACGTAAGTTACCTTCTAGAATTGCTGTGTCGCGCGGACCCGAATCCAAAATCTGCCCACCTCCTAGAAATCTTTCTTTATTTTAACAGAATTCGAGGTTTTTGGGGATTATGGCCAAGCTTGGGCCATCTTATAAAAATTTGACGGTATAGCCGTGATCGGAGAGCGCTGTTTTAAGGCGTTGAGTATGGGCGGGGCCGTGGGTTTCCAGGGAAATTCGGGTGAAAACATCTCGAAGGCCACCTTCCCAAAAGACGCGTTCGTGGTTGATTTGGACGATACTTGCTTTTTGCTCGGCAATGACTTGGATGAGCTTATTAAGAGAACCAGGAGCGTCCGAAATCGTTGCCTCCAACATGACAAGGCGCCCCGATTTGACAAGGCCTCTTTCGATGATTAATGCCAATAAATTCACATCGAGGTTGCCACCACTTAAAAGAACAACGGTTGGACCAGTAACGAGTGAAGGTTGCTTCATGAGAGCCGCGATTCCGACGGCGGCGCTACCTTCCACAAACAGCCTTTCATTTTCTAAAAGCCAGAGAATTCCCTCTGAAATTTCAGTATCGCTCACAACAGCGGGATGATCCACAATTTCGCGGCAAATGCTAAAACTTAGTTCCCCCATTTTTTTTGCTGAAATTCCTTCGGCAATCGTATTGACCTGAGAAAGCGCAACGACTTTTCCAGCTTTCAAGGAACTCGTAAACGTTGCGCAGCCTTCCGCTTGAACGCCGATAATTTTAACGCTGGTTTTTCTTGTTTTCAGGTACGAGCCGCAACCAGAGAGAAGGCCGCCCCCGCCAATGGGGGAAACAAAAACGCCAATGTCTGGAAGGTCTTCTAAAACTTCCTTCGCAATGGTCCCTTGGCCGGCCATAATCGTTTCGTCTTCAAAAGCGTGAATATATTGTCGACCTTCGTCTTTTTGGAGTTCAACGGCCTTTTCATAGGCCTCCTGATAGGATTCCCCGTGCAAAACAACGTCAGCTCCCCATTGTTTGGTCGAATTGATTTTTACAAGAGGAGTATTCATCGGCATCACGATTTTGGCTTGGATGCCTAAACGTTGAGAGTGATAAGCGACTCCTTGAGCGTGATTTCCAGCTGAGGCGGTAATAACCCCTGTTTTCTTGGCGGATTCTTGAACCGATAAAAGCTTATTCAACGCGCCCCTCACTTTAAAGGAGCCGGTATATTGGAGACTTTCCAGTTTAAAATAAACCGGATGCGAGACTCCCAATCTCTTTTGAAAGTTTTTCGATTCCAGAAGAGGCGTTCGGCGAGTGGCCGGACCTATGGCTGTAGCAGCTTTTTCAATTTCCTCAACGGAAATCATGCCGCTTGTTCTTCTAAAAATTCTTGTAAGCGCTTAAGAATTGGCCAAACGGTAGTAGCATCCGTATGAAATCGACCGGAAATATCTTCAAAAAGGATGCGGGCTCTATTTTCCAAAGACAAAACTGCCCACGCTAAGGCTGCGGCGCAAGCTCCAATGGTTCTACATTTCATTTTTTGGAATTCCGTCGATACGCAGAAGGAAAACCATAAGTCCTCGGCTTGGCGGTAGTCCGGCAGCACAAAAGGCATTCCATCGAAGCGCATTCCCCTTCTTAAGGTTCGTAAAACTCTTCCTTCGAAGGATCCCTCGATTCCTTCGTTGCACTTTTGAATGAGAGCCGCAACTCGAGAACTTCCTTCGGATCGATGTTTGAGTTGCCGGAGCAGCGAAAGAGCATGAATGGGCATTTCTGAATCCAAATAGATTCGGACCAAGAGCCAAAGAAGATCTTTATTATTGGGGTTTAAGCCCAACGCCTTTTTTGCCGAAGCTCGGGCCTCGTCCTTTTTTCCCATCATCCAAAGAACCCAAGCGTATTGCTTCCAATAAGTAATATTTTTGGGATCCAAATTAACGGCCTTTTCAAATTGAGTTTTCGCCACTTTCCAGTGACCTACAGACAAATAGGCTTTTCAAAAAGCTTCGTAATATCGAGGTTCAGAGGAGTTAAGGCGAATCGAAAACTTTAAATGATACATGGATTTCATCGGATCTTGTAAGGCGCGATGAGCTAAACCCAAAGAAAAGTGGATGGCCGCAAGTTTTTCAACATCGGCTGCGGATTTCGATCGTGTTAAGCGTTTCAGGAGTAAATCCCAGTAAAAAATAGCTTCCTTGAATTGGCGTTTTTGTTCACAGTGACGTGCCCGTTCTTCCAACCACTGATCGAGTTGAATTTTTTCCGATTCATTACCCATTCGTTGACGCCTTGCTGCTAAAATTGAACAGCTCGACACTTTAGGTCAAACTAAATTTGCGTAAACCCCTTTGCTTTCAAAAGATGCGTGTTTTGTTTAAACTCGTAAGCATAAGATATGACTCCAGTTGTTGGTATAGACTTAGGAACAAGTAATTCAGCGGTTGCCGCCTTCTATGAAGGAAAACATCAGGTTCTTGCGGATGAGCAAGGAAATCGCTTGACGCCATCGGTCGTTTCTTTTGGCACAGACAATAAGCTTCTGGTTGGCGTCGATGCAAAAGCTCAACTGTTTTCAAATCCAAAGAGAACGGTGGCATCGGTTAAGCGCTTGATTGGAAGAAAGATTTTTTCTCCGGAAGTCGCCAAAGCGAAGGTTCTCCTCCCTTATGAATTGATCGAGGCGGAGGATCAAAATGTCACCATTGAAATCGAAGGAAATCGCTATACCCCTCAGGATATCTCCGCCTTGATCCTGAAGCATATGAAGGCGATTGCGGATCATGTTTTAGCCGCTGATATTAAAGAGGCGGTCGTGACGGTTCCTGCTTATTTTAATGATAACCAACGCCAGGCAACAAAGGATGCCTGTAAAATTGCCGGTCTTGAAGTTCTTCGTTTTATCAATGAGCCGACCGCCGCGGCTCTAGCCTATGGGTTTGGAAAGGGCCTTGAAGAGACGGTAGCCATTTATGATCTGGGAGGGGGGACCTTTGATATTTCGGTCCTTCGGCTCAAAGATAAGGTCTTTGAGGTCGTTGCGACGGCTGGGGATACTTATTTAGGCGGAGATGATTTTGACGAGCGTATTGTCGATATTTTGGCTGAGAATTTCTTGAAAAGAACGATGATTGATCTTCGGACGATTCCCGCCGCGATGCCTCTTTTGCGATCTAATGCGGAAAGGGCTAAACGAAAACTTAGTTATGCGGAAAAAACAGATATTTATATTCCTGGTATTGTTCAGCAAAACGGGCAGCCTTTAGACCTTCAATATGCCTTATCACGAGGTGAATTTGAGGAAGTTTGTAAAGGACTCATTCAAAAAACATTTACGGTTTGTGACGAAGCATTAAGAGCTGCCGGTTTAAAAGTTTCGGATTTAGATGCGACGATTCTTGTCGGTGGGCCGACAAAAATGTCGCTTATTTACGAAGCGGTGACCTCCTACTTTGGCAAGCCACCTCTTCGTGATCACAATCCTGACGAGGTCGTTGCGATCGGCGCCTCGATTCAAGCTCAAACACTGAAAGGTCCCGCTCAGCAAAAGAAGGCCTTACTCTTAGACGTCACTCCGCTTGATTTGGGAATTGCGACGGTGGATGGCTATACGGAAACGATTATTGAGGGAAATTCTCCGATTCCTGTTTCCGCATCGAGAATGTTTACGACGACCAAGGATTTTCAAGATTCTGTTTTGATCCGAATTTTTCAGGGAAAAAATAGACGAGAAGAAGATTCCATTCTCTTAGGAGAATTTGAATTTTCCGGTTTCAAAAAAGCGAAAGCAGGACTAGCGAGCCTGGAAGTTTTTTTCTCGATCAATACGGATGGGATTGTTGAGGTCAATGCGAAAGACAAGGAAACGGGCGCTACTCAAAGTATGAAAGTGCGCTTAAATGCCGCCATGGATGATAAGAAACTCGAACAGGCGGTTCGTCAAACGGGGGCGCATAAGGTTGTTAAACTTAAAGATGAATGGAAAGGCGCCTCTAAAATTGTGCTCTGTCTTCCAACTTTGGGGGGATTGGTTTATGAAGAGGGCTATATCCGTTCGTTTGATCCTTTAGCGGCAAGTTTTCATTTGGAAAATGATGGGAAAGGAGCGGCTAAAGATATTGAAAGAGCGAAAGTGAATTGGCTTATCTCCGTCGAAGACTTCGCCAATATACCACGTTATATCCAGGCGATTTCGGAGAAACCCCAAACGATGCACCGACAACTAAAGGCGCCCCTTTATCAGTTCCGAATGAAGGACGGCTCTTATCTTTATGGTCAAGCGGACCTTCCAAAAGTTCGCGATGAAGGATTTTGGATCGAGCCATACTTTCCTTTTGATGAACTTCCGGGAAAGGTATTTGTATTTTCGGCAATGGTTCAGGAGTCAGCGCCAGCGCACTGATCCGAAAGGCTATGTGAGGAATGTTAACGAAAGATAAACTTGAAGCGATCCATCGCGTTCTTCCAAATCTGAATCATTACCAAGTTTTGAAACTCTCTCCCGTTGCCTCCGTAGACGAAATCAGGGAGGCATTTCATCGAGAAGCCTTAGAATTTCATCCCGATCAGTATTTTTCTTCTCCTGATCTGGCTCTCTTAGATCTTTCGAAACAAATTTATGCCAAGGTCGTCGAAGCGTATCGAACTCTATCGAATCATTCGAAGCGTGCCGATTACGATAAAAAAATGAATACTCAAGGGCCAAAGATTTCCGAGGAAGATGAAAATGCCATCACGTCGGTTCAAAGAAAAGCTTCAGGAACGATTTCAGGCGCCGGGGTGAAATTCTTTAAAATGGCCCAAACAGCGGTTGCTTCAAGAGACTACGTTTCAGCCAAGATGAATATTCAAATTGCCTTGAACGCCGACCCCAATAATCCCCAATACCTTCAGCTCAATGAACGAATTCAGTCTGAGTTAAAGCGAGTGGGCGCGAAGAAGAAATAGAGAAGCGGAGCGGCAGGTTTCTTCGGATCTGGTTGACAGTCCGTTTCAGAAAATTTAAAGTATCATTTAATGATTCGACGAATTATTAAAGATGGGATTAAAAAATCTGTAAGCCAGGGCAAATCTATTCTCCTTCTTGGGCCGCGACAGACGGGAAAAACGACTATCTTAAAAAGTTTCGATGCCGACCTGACCCTGAACTTAACTTTTTCAAAAGAAAGACTTCGCTATGAGAAAAACCCAGAGCTTTTTACGAGCGAGGTCCAGGCTCTTAAATCCAAAGGAAAGCGACCCATCGTTTTCATCGATGAAATCCAAAAGGTTCCTGCCCTCCTCGACGAAATTCAGGGGCTGATCGATTCAAAAGCAGCTCAGTTCATGCTTACGGGATCTTCTGCCAGAAAACTTCGACTCGGCGTTAAAACGAACTGGCTTCCTGGGCGATTGCGTTTATTTCGCTTGGATCCGATAAGCGTAAGCGAACAAGCTCCTCAGAAAATCGAGGATGCTCTTTTGTATGGAAGTCTGCCTGGAATTCTTACTCAGAAAGATCTTATGGACCGAGAATCAGATCTGATGAGTTATGTTGATACTTACCTCGAAGAGGAAGTTCGACAAGAGGGGCTCGTTAGGAGTTTGGGTCCATTTGCAAGATTCTTGGAACTGGCAGCTATCGAATCTGGAAACATTCTTAACTTTTCAAAAATCTCATCGGATTTAGGTCCTAGTATCCCCACTGTCAAATCCTACTTTGAAGTTCTCTTTGATTGCCTTATCGCTGAAAATATTCCCCCGATCACGGATACGCTAAGCCGAAAGAAACTTACAAAGACAAGTAAGAGTTTATTCTTCGATCTCGGTGTCCGACGGTTGGCGGCTCGAGAAGGAACTCGGCTTATTCCCGAACGTATGGGAGCCCTCTTTGAACAATGGGTCGGTTTAGAAATTCTACGGCATATTCGTCAAACAGAAATCAACGCTCAATTAAAATTCTGGCGCGATCCCGATGGGCCTGAAGTCGATTGGGTGTTTGAACATGAAAAGCGCGGTATCCCCATAGAAGTTAAATGGACCGAGAAACCTAAAAGCACGGATGCTCGGTTCCTTGAAGTTTTTCTCGACGAATATCAAGAAGCAAAAAGAGGATTCATTATTTGTCGAACCCCTCGAAAAGTTAAGTTGACCGATCGTGTTGTGGCGATTCCCTGGCAAGAACTTACGGCCGCCCTGGAATGAGTTTTTCCGCTGCCGATTGCAACTTGTCGGCCCCCAGAAATAAAAAAGCCGGGATAAACCCGGCT
>CAZSZT010000087.1:0-6739 GCA_964611175.1 uncultured Bacteriovoracaceae bacterium | reverse complement strand
CGATCATCGGCGCCGCGATCCTTTTCATGACATCCGCTCCAGCTCCGAGCGACCACATAATCGGAATAAGGCCTAAAAACGCGCAGGCCACCGTCATCAGTTTTGGGCGAATCCGATGAACGGCGCCTTCGATAATTGCTTCCTTTAAATCGATTTCCGATTTCATTTGGCCTTCGCTCTTTCTTCGATTGAAAGCGAGGTCCAAATACATGAGCATAAAAACGCCCGTTTCCGCATCGAGTCCGAGAAGTGCGATCATCCCCACCCAGGCCGCAATCGAAAGATTGTAATCTAAGATCCACAAAAACCAGATGGCTCCAATGAGTGAGAATGGAACGGCGAGCATGACGATGCCCACTTTGATCCACGATTTTGTATTCAGATAAAGCAGAAACATAATGAGAAGAAGCGTTAAAGGAATGATCCATTTCAAGCGTTCTTTCACGCGTGTCATATTTTCGTACTGACCACTCCAAGAAATGAAGGTGCGCTCGGGAAGTTTCACGTTTTGATGAACGATGATTTTCGCCTTCTCGACGAAACTACCGATATCTGTCTTTGTAGAATCCACATCCACGAACACATACCCAACAAGAGAACCGTTTTCATTACGAATCATGGCGGGTCCTTCTCGAAATTTTACATCTGCCAAAACAGAGAGAGGAATTTGGATGCCCGCGGGAGTTTGAATGAGGAGCCGTTTCAAACTTTCGAGATCGTCGCGAAAATCGCGCGCCATCCGCACTTGAATGGAATAACGTTCTCGTCCGGCCAAGTAAGTAGAAATATTGTCGCCGCCAATAGCCGTCATGGCTTGATCTTGCGCTTCTTTCAAATTGATGCCGTAATGAGTGAGGGCGGTGCGATTGAAATCAATGTCGACGAAGTAACCACTCGCCGCCCGCTCCGCAATCACGGAGCGCACACCTGGAGTCATCTTCAAATGTTTCTCAATTTCGGCGCCCGTCTTTTCAATCGTTGGAAGATCGGGTCCAAAAATTTTAATCCCGACTGCCGATCGAATGCCGGTCGAGAGCATATCGATTCGGTTTTTAATCGGCATCGTCCAAATATTCGGCATACCGGGAAACTGAAGTTTCTCATTCATTTCTTCGATGAGTTGTTCTTCACTCAAGCGATCGGGCCAAAAGGGACGAAAAAGAGGTTTCATAAAGTTTGGCATCCACGCATACCAACGCTTCACTTCTCTCCATTCATGTTCCGGTTTCAAGATGATGGTGGTCTCAACCATAGAAACAGGAGCCGTATCTGTTGATGTGTCCGCTCGTCCTGCTTTTCCGAAAACACTTTCCACTTCGGGAAAAGATTTTAAAATTTCATCTTGTTGCTGAAGTAGACGTGCGGCTTCGGGGACCGCCATGCCGGGCAGAGCCGTTGGCATATAAAGCAAACTTCCCTCATGAAGTGGCGGCATAAATTCTCGCCCTAAAAAGAAGTAGCCGGGAATGGTGAGCAGCACGAGCGCTCCCGCCATCGCGAGCGTTTTTCGTCGGTGTTCTAAGACCCAGTGCACGACGGGTTCATACAATTGATGGAGGCGTCGAGAAATCGGATGCTTTTCTTCGGCATGATAGGAGCCTACTAAGAGCGGATTGAGAATGGCATTCAACCAACGCTTGGGTGTTCGAAAAGGCTCAGCCCGAGAAAACAGCATGCGAAGGGCCGGATCTAGGGTGATAGCAAGAAGAGCCGCCGCGGCCATCGTTAAATTCTTCGACCACGCAAGGGGCTTAAAAAGTCGACCCTCTTGATCGACGAGCGTAAAAATCGGCAAGAAAGCGACTGCAATCACGAGAAGTGAAAAGAAAACAGAAGGGCCTACTTCCAAAAGGGCTTCGAGGCGAATTTTGTAAAAATTTTCTTTTCGGCCTGCCGCATCCCAGTGCTGAATTTTTCGATAGGCGTTTTCCACCTCGACAATGGCTCCATCGACGAGCACGCCGATCGAAATCGCAATGCCTGCAAGCGACATGATGTTGGCGGTCATGCCCATAAAGTACAACGGAATAAAAGCGAAGAGGATGGACACAGGAATCGTAACAATAGGCACAATCGCCGAGGGAATATGCCAGAGAAAAAGTAGAATCACGAGACTCACAATGATCAGTTCTTTGGTGAGAATTTTTTTGAGCGTGTCGATCGCACGCCCAATTAGATCTGAGCGATCATAAACGGGAATCACTTTCACGCCTTCAGGAAATCCAGCTTTCAATTCTTCGAATTTTGCTTTCACGCGACGAATGACACTCACCGTATCTTCGTCTTGCCGCATGACAATGATTCCACCCACAGCGTCACCTTCGCCATTTAGATCCGTCACACCCCGACGGGCTTCGGGGCCTAAACTCACGGTCGCAACTTGTTTCACCAAAATCGGCGCGCGAGTGGTAGGGCTATAGTCGACGACCGCGTTTTCAAGATCTTCAATCTTCATCACAAGACCGCGACTTCGAACCATGGCTTCCGCCCCGGAAAATTCAATCACGCGAGCGCCACTTTCCTGATTCGATGCCCGAATCGCTTCCATCACTTGATTGAAAGTGATGTGAAGACTCTGAAGTTTGAGAGGATTCACTTGAACTTGAAACTGCTTTTCAAAACCGCCCACCGATGCAACTTCCGCCACTCCAGGAACGGATTGCAGTTGGTACTTGAGTGTCCAATCTTGAAAGGAGCGAAGATCCGAAGCGTCGAGCTTTCCCGACTCATCGACAAGAGCATATTGATAGACCCAGCCCACACTCGTCGCATCGGGCCCGAGCGAGGTATTTACGCCGGAAGGAAGTTTTGGAAGAATCTGATTGAGATATTCTAAAACCCGCGAGCGAGCCCAATAAAGATCCGTTCCATCTTCGAAAATGACATAGACATAAGAAAAGCCGTAATCAGAAAAGCCACGAATTGCTTTTATTTTTGGAGCTCCTAAGAGGCTCGAAACGATCGGGTACGTCACTTGATTTTCAATGATGTCAGGCGAGCGATCCCATTTGGAATAAATGATGACTTGCGTGTCTGAAAGATCAGGAATGGCATCGATGGGAATTTTTTTTAGGGCAAAAATTCCTCCTAGGCAAAGAAGCAAGACCGAGCCGATTACCCACAAACGATTTTCCGCTGAGAATCGAATGATTTTTTCAATCATAGCTGATCACTTTCGCTCGCCTTCGTTGAGACCTCGAATCCGAGCTTCTGAATCTAAAAGAAAATTGGGGCCTGCAGAAATCTCTTCTTCTTCCTTAAGTCCTTCTTTAATTTCATACTGTGTCCTCGTCTTGATGCCGAGAGTGACTGCGCGAGGTTCAAAGACTCCTCCTTCTCGATGCACAAACACATAATCTTTTAGCCCTGTATGAAAGACTGAAGCTTTGGGAATGACGAGCCTCTGGCCGAGAGAAATCAAAATGCGACCCGAGAGAGAGCCTTCGATTTTCATCGCTCGTGGACTTAGGACCGACACATTGATACGAGCTGTGCGAGTCATTGGATCGAGAAAGGAGTCCACGGATGTGATTTTGCCTTCGATTTCTTTTTCCGAATCGAAAGGACTTCGCGCTAAAACTTTTTGTCCTATGCTGACGTATCCTAAATCCTGCTCGTAAACTTGAAAGGAGAATTGAGTGGCAGAAAGAACGCGTCCAGGGGCGTCGATTTCAAAAACGAGATCTCCCATTTTGACAACCACGATCTGAGCTCTTAGATTTTTAAGTTGAACTGCGTTTAAAGAAATCATCGCCGTTGAAGATTCATTGGTTTCTTCAAATACGGGAAGATAGTCCATGCCCATGTCGTCTTTGGCCGGCACAGGCGATGTGATTTTCGGATTCATGGGATGACGATAAAATTTAATTTTCTTGGAGACCGCCGAAGACTCATTCGCTGGAGAAGAACTCTCGACCTTCGCCAATTTCATATGGCAAATCGGACAATCGCCTTCGTGATCTTCTTTCACTTGAGGATGCATGGGACAGGTATAATAGACCTTTTCAGATTCGCTCGATTCTCGATACTCTCCAACGGAAGTGGCTCGATCGACTCTCCACCACATCAGAAGCGCCAAAAAAAGAAGAATGAATGGGATGCTCCATCGCTTTTTCATGATGTTAATTTGACTCCTCTGTTGGAGACTCAGTTTCTGCCGTCAAATTTTGAAGCGCCGCAATGGCTGATTCATATTCCGTACGTTTCGTTATGAGTTCCATTTTAAACTTCACGTATTTTTCGAGAGCTTCTCGATGCTCGATAAGACTCGACATATCGGTAGGCGAAAGGCTCGTCACAATTTTCACTCGCTGATGGGCTTCTGGCACAATCCGTTTCTCTAAATTCTCGAGCTGGGCATGAAGAGCGATTAGATGGGCTCGGATTTTCATATAACGAAGAAGGAGTTTGCGATCTTGTTGAATTTTTTCTGAACGCGCGGCTTCGAGACGAGCGGTCGCGCGTTCATTTTCGGCCATTGGCTGCCAGAATGTCACCAATGGAACACTCACGCCGACCATCACTTCTTGCTCATCGGGCATGACATCCAATCGTTTATTATAACGATATGAAATCATCAAATCAGGAAGCCAACTTGCGCGGGCGGCCGATCGCAACGACTCTGCTTGCTTCAAGCGAGCATCGACTTCTTGATAATCGGGATGGCGCGTCAGAATAGCGTTTAGAGAATCCTCGTCCAAAGCATCCGGTACAGAAGAAAGAGATGGTTCCTCGGGCGTTCCAAGTAAGGCTGTCGGAAGTTCGCCCATTAACACATTGAGTTCACCGCGTGAGGTTTCCTGAAAGGCCCGTGCACTTTCGAGTTCGTTATCGAGAGCACTGAGTTCACTTTGGGCACTTAAGATATGAGATTTCATGAGCTGATCTTGAGCGGCGCCGGCCCAGAGGCGTTTTAAATGGTGATGATAAATTCCTTTGAGTTCGCTTAAGAGTTGAAGCTGTTTCGAAGCGGCGAGATATTCATAATAGACTCGAACCACATCATTTTTAAGCTGCCGTGCGTAGGAGCGTGTCATCGCCTGACGGACGTCCCCCTCATAGGAAAGAGCTTTTCGTTTAGAAAAAGATTTTGTCGGAAACGGAATCGTTTGACTGACGGAGACGGACGTTTCGATTCGTTTTTGAAATGGTCCCGAATTTCCCATCGAACTCCCGGTCACGGTCGGCGATGGTAAAATTGGCTCATCCGCATTCACACTAGCGCGCGAAGCTTTAACTTCGTATCGAACAGCTGCAAGCCTAGCGTTTTTGGACAGAGCTCGTGCGAGTGCTTCTGAGAGAGAAATAGTTTTAGACCTTTCAGAGAGGTCTGTTTTATTAAGCTCCTCAGATGATGCTGACTGAGATTGAAAAGTAAGAACGGCAAAAAGACCAAGGCCAAAGGCATGACATCTTTTGCAGATCGTTCCTTCAAACAAGGCGCTCATACCTTTTAATACGATTGTGTTTAGATTTTGTGACAGTTAAACTTAAAATTCGAGGAATAATAAGACCTTAAGCCTGATTTTGAATTTGGTGGTTTATGAGTGACTTCTCTGTAGCGACATTTCCGCACGGGGGTTTAAAATGACTCTTCTTGGATTGGCGATTTTTTCTATCGTTGGGGTTTTTTGTCGATATGGTATAGACCGATTTTTTCCAGTTTCCTCTCCTCAAGCTTTTCCATGGCATACTTTTACCATCAACACCGTAGGGTCCTTTTTAATTGGGATCATTTTTGTTTTGGCGTCAGAGAAAGGAATTCTGAGTGATCCATGGCGTCTTGTTCTGACGACTGGATTCATTGGATCGTTTACAACCTTTTCTGCTTTTTCCATTCAGAATTATTTACTGATTCAAGAGGGACGAGTGGGCCTAGCGGCGACATACTCGGTAGTCAGCGTTCTAGCCGGGATATTTTCTGTCTATATTGGAGTCATTGCCTCGAGAATGATTGTCACTGGCTGACTGTCTAAACTGGTGGAAAATATTATATTTTACGACGATACATACGACCAAATTTAAGTGGGTGATTTCGGTCTGCAATGGAAGATTCATTTTTTTTAACCTTTTAATTTCCACATCGCGAACACTCCTGAACTAAAGGTAAGTAGTGCAATAATCAGAATGGTAACCGCCAATCCGAACTGATCTGCAACTATTCCGGCGACGAGAGCTCCGGCCACATATCCAAAATCTCACCAAAATCGATAGGTTCCAACAGCCGTCGCTCGCCAAGTTGAGGAAGTTTCATCTGCGATAGCAGCAAGCAATGTTGGATAAACAAACGCAGTTCCTAGTCCGAGGAGTACGTTTGCTGCGCCAAACACAAAAAATTCATTTGCGATTCCTGTTAAAGCGATTCCTACAGCTTGAATCCACATTCCAATGTAAATGAGCTGCTTTCGCCCTGCTTTGTCGCTCCAATATCCAGCAAAAATCTGAGTGACACTCCATACGATTGGATAAATCGCCGCAAGTTGGCCGATGGACGAAATGGAAAGCCCTTTGGAAGCATACCAAAGTGGAAATAATCCCCAGGCAACTCCATCATTCAAGTTATTTACAAAACCTGTCTGAGTAAGGGTCATAAGTTGCCGATCTTTCCAAGTTGTGGTCCAAAAAATATTTTTCGGAATGGGCTGAACTTTTCCGCCGTTGATTTCGTTTTGTTCAAGCTCAGTATATGAACGAGTCTCTGGAACAGCAAAAATACTTAGGAGAAGACCTAAGAAAACAA
>CAZSZT010000086.1:0-6789 GCA_964611175.1 uncultured Bacteriovoracaceae bacterium | reverse complement strand
TTAGTAGAGTCTACAATTACTAGGCCTAAGTCTTTTGGATTTTTGGGTCCGGGAAAATTACTGAACTGTAGCGTATTATGAAATCTTTGGAGCAATGCCTTCCATGCGATCTCGAAAACATCATGACTTGTCGGCCTGTCGATTTTTTTGATAACGACATTGATGATGTTTATGTCCGACAGGCTGCTCTGGAACTTCAATGCTTCTTTAAATAGCGCGAGGCGTGTGTAGTTAGGGATGCCCGACACTCCACCGCCTCCATGAATTAAATTATGAGCATGAATTTCATCGTTGAGCCGTAGCCCATATTTTAAACGGATGTGTCTTCTAAAATTCAACATATTGTCTAACGTCGATTTCTAAGTAAGTTCATGTAGAACAAGACCGCTCAGCACAAAAAACGGGGTTGGACTGCTCGAACTAAGAGTTAAATTTGGAGACAATCCGGGGTCTCCGGATTCATCGACGTAAATAATGTACATTCTAAGACCTGCAACCTATTTGATTCTTCCAGTGCAATGTTTGGTCATTAGCATTCCCTTGTCGGCAATCAAATGACTGCTGGCAATTGAAAAACGCTTTCCAGCCAAATCCCCCAGGATAAAGATATTTCCACTTTTTGATCGTCCAACAAATAAATCTTTCTCGTTTATTGGAACATCATATTCTTCAGGGTTACTTTTCTGGCCGCAAAGAAGTTTCGTTGAACTCAAATCGCAATTAAGAACTGTATTGTCCCCAGCCATTGTCTTAACTGATCCATTATCTTCACCTGTGAGGAGGCATTGTTCTGGAGTAAGAATGAATTTTCGGACTGAGTCTTTTCCCTCTGCCTGATAAACTCCCAAAGATAATAAAAAAATAAGTGCAAAGCAGTAAGCTTTATCCATTCGGTGGACTCCTTTAGGATGTAATTAAACAACAATTGAGGGGCCTCGAAAAGTATTAACCAGGCTTATTGACAAGCATTTTCACTTTCGTGTCAGCGCTTCTGTGAGCTTAGTTAAACTTCCAAGTCCCTTTTGCTGCACCCGCGCAAATTCTTTTGCCACGAAAACTGTAACTCTCGGCAATTGACCGGCAGTACCTACAATTATTGCGATTCCGACTAAATATTTTATGATCTCAGACATCCTACTAATACTCCTTTCGTTACCCGCCATGAAAAGCGGCCCGCCAGACCATCTTGATCTTGGATTTTGTTTCCCTATCGAAACCCATACAATCCAGCTCTGCCAGGTCGAGTTTTTCCTTCCTCCACTGGATCTCGTATATTCGAGCCACTGCCGCACGACCGTCGTACGAAGTGTCTGGGACGAGCATCTTGTTTTCAATTGCCGTCCCAGAAACCAGCTCAACGCTCCTTCGCGTTGAGGGTTCGACCGGCATAGGGCCGCAGGCACGGAAACCTCCACGGGGCAACCCCATGGGTTTGGGTTGCGCTCTCTTCGGAAATCTTCCATTGGCTCTTTTTTTATCGAACTAGTCCCGGGGAGAATTTTGTGAAGATTTCGTCTTTTTCAGATCTCCTGTTATCCGCTGCTAGCGGGCAAAAAACCGAACGAGCTGGTCGATGCTTTCAATATGAAAGTCGGGCTTTTCTTCGAAGATATGTTCCCGGCGCGCGTAACCGTAAGTGGCGGCAATGCGCTTCATTCCGGCGGACTGCGCCGCCTTCATATCGTGATGGGTGTCTCCCACGTAAACAGCTTCATGAGGAAGATGACCTAAAACGTCCAAAACTTTTAACAGAACATCCGGCTCGGGTTTATACTTCATTCCGTGTTCCGTTCCCTGAATATGATCAAAGTACTTCGAAATTCCCAAACGACCTAAAATGCCCTCTGCCTGTTCTGTATGTTTCGTTGTGGCGACCGCGAGCTTATAACGAGCCTTTAATGTCTGAAGGACCTTTTCGGCCCCTTCGAAAACACTCATCGTTCGTTCGGGCTCAAAAGAGTTATGGGTGCGATATTCTTCGATAAAACGAATCATATCCGTTTCCGTTAATACTTGTCGGTGATGATCAAAAGCTTCTTGAAGAGTAACTCGAAGATCCTGCTGCAAAGCACGCTCCTGGTGAACTTCAATATGCGTATGCCCCAGTCGATCGAGAGCGTGGCGAATGCTCGCCAAAATTGAATTTTTGGAATCTACTAAGGTTCCATCTAAATCAAAAATGACGAGCTTCATAAGACTCCGAACTTAAGCAATATATCCGCCAAGGCTGGCGGCGACCCAAATCATCAGGGCGGCCCCACCGATAAAGAAAAGGTCCGAGATTTTTTCGACCCAGTTTGCCCCAACGCGCTGAGCGATATACGAAATAAGCGAAGAAAAAGAAAACAAAATAACGGCTGTGCTCAATAAACAGTGCACCGCCGCCTGTGTTTCTTTATTGACCAAAACCAGAGCGATCAAGCAAAGTCCAGCGCCGTTGATGGCAGATGTCAGTAACGGTCGTTGAGATCTTGAACGACCTGGTCCGCCATGTCCGGGCCGGTTCGATCGGCCATATCGATTTCCTCTATTTCTATTCATTCCATAATGACGGCTATCTCGATTTTGATTGTGTTCATCCATTTTTATTCACCTCGTTTTATTTGTTATTGGCACATCGTCCCTTTTATACTCCATACCAAGCAGCGGGCTTTTCATGAGCCGCTTTCTCGGCCAACCGATGTGCTTCGTCCCTTCCTAAGAAACGATTAATGAGCCCATGTCCTAAATAACATAAGGGCGTTGTCAGAATCGCAACCCCCACTTTAAATAAGTACCCCACGATCGAAACTTTCATATATTGCTCCAACGTTAATCGGCCCGGCAAATAAAAAGCAATCCCTCCAATGACAAAGGTATCCACCAATTGACTTACGACCGTCGAGCCGGTTGCGCGCGCCCAAAGCCAAAACGTCCGCCCTCCAGTTTTATGCCGGATATAACGGAAAACAATCACATCGACGAGCTGACTGACGGCAAAGGCGATGATGCTTCCGATAATAATCGCCTGAGAGGTTCCAAAAACCGTATCGAAGGGGGCATCTTGAACCGGAGAAAAATCCACTGCAGGAACAAGCCTGGCAAAATAAAGAATAACAAAAGTATAGCCAATCAGGCCCACCGTAATAAACGTATAAAACCTCACTCCGCGATATCCGAAAAACTCATTCACTAAATCGGTCGCGATAAAAACAATCGGCCAGATGAGAATCCCAAGACTAAGAACAAAGCTTTGATCATGAATATTAAACAGAGAAAGAAAAATCTGAACACTCTCGGGAATGGGAACGGAAAACAGCTTTCCGCCAATCAACTCCGCAACGAGAGCATTGGTAATAAAAAAGCCTCCTAAAATAAAAAAGAGGGCATTCTGTCGGTTGATCATTCGCCTTCCATCTCCCAAAATTTAGCGATCATAATGAAGACGTTTGGGCTTCGAAAGATAAAATTTGGCTTTTAATGGCCTTCGAACCTTGGTTTCCGCCCATTCCGCCACCTTGAGAAGTCCCTCGATCGAAATTCCCGTGTGAAATCCATAACCTTCCATAAGCCAGGCCACTTCTTCGGTTGCCACATTTCCAGAAGATCCCTGAGCGTAGGGACAGCCACCTAAACCTCCAACCGAAGAATCAAAACCCCTCACGCCAAGTTCCAGGGCCGTTAGAATATTCACCAAGGCCATCCCTCTCGTATCATGAAAATGACCGGCTGTTTTCTCTAAACCCACAGAATTCTGGAGACACTTAAAGACCTCTTTCACTTGACGTGGATGCGCGACCCCAATCGTATCACCTATCGAAATTTCCTGGCATCCGAAATTTAAAAGCTCTTCGGCGAGTTTTTGAACAGCACCCGGCTTTTGAACACCTTCGTAAGGACAGCCAAACGCCGTCGAAATATACCCGCGAACTCTTAACTTTTTCGCACGGGCTTCTTTAACAATTTCTTTAAAAATCCTCAGCGACTTATCCACGCTCATTCCAATATTTTTTTGAACGAAGGTTTCACTCGTCGCCGTAAAAACAGCGATCGATTTCACCCCCACTTCCAAAGCCCTTTCGAATCCTCTTTGATTGGGAACCAAAAAACTTAGATCGACTCCCGATTGAGATTTCAAATTTTCCCATACCTTTTCGGAATCGAGCATTTGGGGAATCGCATTTGGAGAAACAAAACTTCCGGCCTCTAAAAATTGAATTCCGCAATCAATCAAATCTTGAATAAACTGAGTTCGATCCAAAACGCTTAATGTTACCCCTTCGTTTTGAAGCCCATCTCGAGGCCCTACCTCGACTATTTTGATTCGTTCGCCCATTTGACCATCACCGTTTCCACCTGAACCCGCTCCCCTTCCTTCACAAGAACTTCCGCCACTTGAACATCATGAGGAGCTTTCATTTGATGTTCCATTTTCATCGCTTCCATCACAAGCGCCACCTCGCCTTTTTTTAGATATTGGCCTTCTTTTACAAAAACTTTTACGATTTTTCCAGGCATAGGGCTTTTCAATTCAAAAGCAATGTCTCTGGAATGAGAATCCTCTACGACACGATTTCGTGAAGAAGCCCGCTCCATGCTCCAATCAAGATGGGAAGAATGAAAATATCTCCTTCCAGAAAAATCTTCGAATTCCAGAGCGGTTAAAGCAGCGGCCGTCGGCGAAGCTCCCCAGGGAGAATACAAATCGACATCGTCCTCGTCGCCTGGCGAAGGATTCCGTAGTTCCGAAAGAATTTTAAAACCTTCTCGAATATCAAATGCCAAGGGAATTTTCGCGATTAAATCCGTGGAAAGATCTCCTGATACAATCTGAGGCTCTCGAAGAAGTTGTAAGAGATAAGACCGGTTCGTCGTCGGCCCCATCACTTTTAAATGTTGGAGGCCATTAGAGAGTTTTTGGATAGCTTCCGTTCGGTCGACTCCTGACGAAATCATTTTTCCCATCAAAGAATCAAATTGAGGAGACACGGTGTCTTTCTCAGCGTAGCCAAAATCGACGCGAATATCAGAAGGAAGAGAAAGTCGATGAATTTTGCCGCCGGAGGGTAGGAAATCTTGGGCTGGATCTTCCGCACAAAGACGCGCTTCTATCGCGTGCCCCGTGGGGCTCGCTGAAAGAGATTCAACCGATTCCCCAAACGCAACACGAAGTTGCCAGTCGACTAAATCGACCTTCCACACAAGTTCGGTTACTGGATGCTCGACCTGGAGACGGGTATTGACCTCTAAAAAGTAAATTCCCTCCCGGCCATCCCATATCCATTCGATCGTTCCTGTAGAATAGTAGCCGGCCTCTCTCGCCAATCTTTCCGAGGCCCGATAAATTTTTTCTCTTAACGAATCTGACAAAAAAATACAGGGACACTCTTCGATTACCTTTTGGTGTCTTCTCTGAAGACTACATTCTCGTTCGCCGAGAACTTTTATATTCCCATATTTGTCTCCGAGGATCTGCACCTCAATATGCCGGGCAGGCGCCACAAGACGTTCCAAAAAAATTCGGTCGTCGCCAAATGCTGACTGAGCAATTCGTTTTGAAGATTCAATCGCCTCCAAAAAATTTTTTCGTTCGTAAATGCGCTGCATTCCCTTTCCGCCGCCGCCTGCCGATGGTTTGACAAGAATGGGGAAACCCAGTCGCTCGGCTTCGTCGATGAGTCGAGATTCGCTTTGATCTTCTCCTTCATAGGACGGCAAAAGCGGAATCTGTAACTTTCGAAGAAAATCCCGAGATCCCATTTTATCTCCGAGTTTTCGAATGCTCTCGGCCGACGGGCCAACAAACTCAATTCCCGCGCGTTGAAGACGATCCACAAAATCTGCATTTTCGGAAAGAAATCCGTAACCCGGATGAAGATGGGTGGCGCCAAGTTTTTTAGCCGTCGCAATGACTTTTTCTTTATCTAAATAAGTTGACGACGCCTCTTCACCCTCCAAAGAAGCGGCCTCGTCCGCCTCGCGAACAAAGGGCAGATTTCGATCTTGCGTGGCGTAACCGACGCAAGTCGGAATTTGCATACGCCTTGCGGTCCGAATGATTCGGCGAGCGATCTCTCCTCGGTTCGAAATATAGAGCTTCACGATTCCGACAACGGCTTTTTCCATGGGGCTGGTTTTCGGTCTATAAAGGCAGCGATCCCCGCCTGAGCTTCTGCCCCCACACGCACTTCGGATAAGATCTTAGAAGTCGTTTCCGGTATATCCTCCGTCCACAATTTCGAACCCATAGTTTCACGGATCAGGGCCTTCGCGCGCCGTACAGCCTCTGGCCCGGCAGACTCAAGCTCTCTTAAATAATCTTGAGTAACGGAATGAAGCCCTCCAGAAGGAACAACTTCATGAATAAGATGCATCGCTCTGGCCTCGCTCGATGAAAATCGCTTTCCTGTAAGATAGAGACGTCGCGCCTCACTCAAACCTATTTTCCTCATTACGATGGGACCAATGGTCGCCGGGATCAAGCCAAGTTTCACTTCGGAAAGGGAAAAAACACTGCTTTCTTCCGCGATGACAATATCGCTCGCCGCAACCAATCCCACGCCGCCACCGAAAGCGCCTCCTTTCACCTGAGTAATCACCGGGACGGGGCATTCATCGAGTGCTCGAATCATTTTCGCAAGATTTAAAGTATCGGCTTCGTTTTCTTCTCGCGTCTTGGTCATCGACGATTTCATCCAATGGAGATCGCCTCCCGCACAGAAAAAATCTCCAGCCCCTTTAAGAACGACAGCGCGTATAAAAGATTTTAAGTTTGAAAAAACTTCACGAATCTCTCCCATCATTTCAGCG
>CAZSZT010000085.1:0-6944 GCA_964611175.1 uncultured Bacteriovoracaceae bacterium | reverse complement strand
ATGGACGTATCGACCGGCGGAGCTTCTTGGTTTGTCAAAAAAAGTCGGTGATTTTAAAGCCGGAATGGAAGCGAACTTTATGGTCTTTGATCCCGTTAGCAAACAAAGTCTTCAATGGTCACGTTCTCGATCTCAAAATACGCCATTTAAAGATTTTTTGTTGCGAGGTAGAGTCATTCAACATTGGATGCGTGGGACAAAAGCTTATGACGAAAAAGGAAAATAAGAGGGCTCGAAATCCAAAAGGAATGCAAAAGCTAGGGGGGCTACTTTTGGAAGACGGCTCATTCTGGCCCGGATTTTCCTTTGGCGCTCTTGCGACAGGCCTCGGGGAATGTGTCTTTCATACGGCCCACTCAGGTTATCAAGAAATCCTCACGGATCCATCGTATCGGAAGCAGCATTTGATTTTTAGTGCGCCGCAGATCGGAAATCAGGGCATTGATTCCGTTGATTTCGAAAGCGAGAGGATTTGGGCTTCGGGTTGCATTGTTCGGGAGTATTCAGACGCTCCTTATCATTGGCGACGAGAAAAAACTTTGGACGACGTTTTGAAGGAACAAAAAGTTCCCGGGCTTTCGGGTGTCGATACTCGACGTTTGATTTTACACTTAAGAAAGGCGGGAAGTCTCTGGGGCGTTTTGTCGACAGAAAGTTCAGATCCAAAAAAATTAAAAGAAGTCTTCAAGAATAAAATGTCCATGGAGGGACTTTCTTTAACTCAGGAAGTTTCGACTTCCAACGTTTACATTTGGAAGGAGGGTTCCCGGCATCTGATGAATTCCTGCGTTCCGTTCACAAACTCGAATTTAAAGAGATGTATAGTGATGGACTTCGGAGTCAAACGACAGATTCTTCGATATCTGGTGGACGCGGGCTTTGAAGAAGTCGTCGTTGTCCCCGCTCATACGAAAGCTTCGGAAATTCGAGATTTAAAACCCGATGCGATACTCCTTTCCAATGGTCCAGGCGATCCAGCAGCCGATCCAGCCATTGTTTCCGAAGTGAAAAGCCTTTTAGGGGATTTTCCGATTCTTGGAATTTGCCTTGGGCATCAGATTTTAGGTCTTGCTTTAGGATTAAAAACTTTCAAATTAAAATTCGGTCATCACGGAGCCAATCATCCGGTGAAAAACGTAAAGACAGATCGAGTGGAAATCACGTCCCAAAACCATGGCTTTGCCGTGGAAGCCGATTCTCATCCTGATCTTGAAATGACGCATTTAAATTTAAACGATCAAACTTTAGAAGGTTTTGTTCATAAAAAATTACCGATCTGTGGAATTCAATTTCATCCCGAATCGTCGCCAGGCCCTTTGGACTCGACGAATATCTTTTGCCAGCTTAAAACGGGAGTGTTTTTATGAATTCTGTTTTTGAAAGCTATCTTTCCGAAAAGCAAGTCTGGCAAAAAACCTTTGATCGATTGCTTAAATTTGGCTCCGAAGGATTGCTCGAAACAGAAATTTTGAAAGCGAAGGAAGTCTTTTTCTCAAAGCTCGGTCGATCTCATGAAATGAAAGAAGACCTCTACGAAACCGCGAGTCAGTCCTTTTTAGAATGGTATCTTTTTAATTACCCCACTCAAACCTATGGAAAAACGCCAGCCGTTGCCTTTTATACGCTGGAACGGGGTTCCGAAGAAGATCGCTCCATTATTGAAAGGTCTTTATTTTTTCATTGGTCTATTTATGAAGTGACCAAAATGAGCCGTGATCAAGTTTATTTGAAAGATTTGCTTTTCGGCAAGATAAGACGAGTTGTGTATGATTCGGAAGATCCAGAATTTAGAATTTGGAGAGTAAAGCCCGGTCAACTCATTCAAACGAGACTCTTTCATCTGAGTCTTGAAAATCTCCATTTTTTTACTCATCTTTGGCTTCATCCGAGTCCGGAAGATCAGGTGCTTAAAAAACTTTGTTTACGTCGTCAAACGAAATGGAGTCGACATACGGATTTATTGATTTCAAGTTTCGAAGCTGTCATTCGTTCCCATGGGCTTCGTTCGCAAATCAAGGCCAGTGGAAGCTCGAATTGGATGTATCAGGAACTTTGGAAAAATTATGCCTAAGCGAACCGATATTAAAAAGATTCTCGTCATCGGAAGTGGTCCCATTCAGATTGGGCAAGCGTGTGAGTTTGATTATTCAGGGACCCAGGCCGTCAAGGCGTTGAAGGCCGAGGGTTATGAAATTGTTTTGGTGAATTCCAATCCAGCCACCATCATGACCGATCCTGAACTTGCCGATCAAACCTATGTGGAGCCCCTCGTGGCGGAAATCCTTGAAAAAATTATCGAAAAAGAACGTCCGGATGCCATCCTTCCAACTTTGGGAGGTCAGATCGCACTTAATTTGGCGATCGAACTCTATGAACATGGTGTTTTGGAAACCTATAATGTGGAAGTTTTAGGAGCTCCTATTCCGTCGATTCGTCTTGCGGAAGACCGAGAAAAATTTAAGACCCTCATGGAGTCCTTAAATCTTCCCATTTTAAAATCGAAAGTGATTCGATCCGTCAGCGAAGGTCTTCTCGTGGCCGATGAGATTGGATTTCCCATGGTTTTAAGGCCGTCGTTTACCTTGGGAGGCGCCGGAGGGGGTATTGTTTTTAACCGAAGTGAACTGAGCGAGCGTTTGACCGAAGGTCTTCGTGCTTCGCCAACATCGGAAGTCCTTCTTGAAGAAAGTATTGTGGGTTGGAAAGAAATTGAACTTGAAGTGATGCGGGATCGTAAAGATCAGACGGTGATCGTTTGTGGAATCGAAAATTTAGATCCCATGGGGATCCATACCGGAGATTCGATTACGGTTGCCCCCATTCAAACCCTAACGGACAAGGAAGTTCAGCGACTTCGCGAAGCAGCCAAGAAAATTGTGAAGGGTGTGGGCGTGGAGACGGGCGGATGTAATATTCAGTTTGCTTTGGATCCACAACGTTCCCGATGGGTGGTTATCGAAATGAATCCGAGGGTTTCACGATCTTCGGCCTTGGCTTCTAAAGCGACGGGTTTTCCAATTGCTAAATTGGCGGCTCTTTTGGCGGTTGGATATTCTTTGGACGAAATTCAAAACGATATTACTCAAAAGACTCCGGCCTCCTTTGAACCCGCTTTGGATTATATCGTTATTAAGATCCCTCGATTCGCTTTTGAAAAATTTTCTCAAACGGAGCCACTCTTGGGGACTCAAATGAAGTCTGTTGGGGAAGCCATGTCCATTGGACGAAGCTTTAAGGAAGCCTTTTTGAAAGCCTTTTCATCTCTTGAATTGGGAAACAAAGGTCTTCTTCTTCCGAAATCTTGGAATCCCGAAGACGTGAAACTAGAGACGATTCGCTCCCCTCGATTTGATCGATGGTGGCTTATCGCGGAATTATTACGTTCGGAAAAAGCCAGTCTGGAGGAAATTCACGAAGCCACTCAAATTGATTTATGGTTTTTAAAGCAATTGGGGGAATTGGTTCAAACGGAAAACGAGATTCGCCAAACCTCTCTCGGGAAAACAAATGAATTCAATCTTCGACAACTTAAGGCGGATGGATTTTCGGACGACGTTTTGGCGCATTTATGGAAGACGACCGCCAAAAAGGTAAAACAAAAACGTCATGAATACGATATTCATTCATCCTTAGGCCAAGTGGATACGTGTGCCGGAGAGTTCGAAGCCGTTACTCCTTATTATTATTTTGGATACGAGCACTTTCCCCAAAAACAAGGAAAGCAACGTTTAAAACCCTCTCAAAAGAAATCCGTGGTGATTTTAGGGAGCGGCCCGAATCGAATCGGTCAAGGCGTTGAATTTGACACATGTTGTGTCAAAGCGGCCGAGGCGATATCCGAACTGGGATTTGACGCCGTGATGCTGAATTGCAACCCTGAAACGGTTTCAACGGACTATGATATTTCGGATCGACTTTATTTTGAACCTTTAAGCGAAGAATATGTTCGTCGAGTCCTTCATGAGGAAAAGGAATTTGGTAAAATTCACGGGATTCTTTGTCAGACGGGCGGTCAGACCGCTCTCAAGCTTTCACAAGTCTTGGATGAGTATTCCATCTTGGGAACGAGTTCGGAACAAATCGATCGAGCCGAGGACCGTGCCAAATTCGATCGAATGCTTGGAAAACTGCGTTTAAAAAGACCGAAATCGACGACCGTTAAAGATATTTCATCTCTTCCAAAAGCCTGTGCCAAACTTGGATATCCCGTTTTGATTCGTCCGAGCTACGTTCTTGGTGGTCGGTCGATGCATATTGTTCGATCTGAAGCTCGACTGGAATCCGTCATGGAACAAATGAATGCGGTGTCGGATATTGAATTTCCTTTGCTGGTCGACCGCTTTTTAGACGAAGCTCTTGAGATCGATGTGGATTGCATCGGCGACGGCAAGGAAGTCGTGGTTTTAGCGGTCATGGAGCATATTGAGGAAGCCGGCATTCATTCAGGAGATTCATCGTGTACACTACCTGCGATTAATCTTTCAGATGCCTTGATCGATAGAATTCGGGAAATTTCCGAATGTATCGGAAAAGAATTAAAGCTCTGTGGATTTCTTAATATCCAGCTCGCCCTTTATCAAAATGAAATTTTCATTTTGGAGGTCAACCCGCGAGCGAGTCGAACCCTTCCGTTTGTTTGTAAAGCGACGGGTACGAATTGGGTTCGTCACGGAGTTCATGCCCTTCTTGGAAAGTCTTTCCGTATTCAAAAAATGAAGCGCCCGCCTCTTCATCCGAGATTCTTTCCATATATTTCCGTAAAAGAAGTTGTTTTTCCGTTTCTAAAATTTCCAGGCGTTGATGTTTTGCTCGGTCCCGAAATGAAATCCACGGGGGAGGTCATGGGCATTGGAAAGGATTTTTCGGAAGCTTTCATGAGGGGGCTTTTGGGGTCTGGGCATCGAATTCCCAAGTCTGGAAATGTTTTTGTGAGTGTCAAAGACTCCGACAAGCCTAAGGTTTTGAAATTATGTCAAATTTTGAAATCTTTGGGTTACCGGTTGATCGCGACTCATGGGACATCGAGATTTCTTCGCGAAAATGGAATTGTCACGTCGGGAATTAATAAAGTTAAGGAAGGACAGCCTCATATCGTCGACGCTCTTATTAACGGTCAAATTCATATGTTGATAAATACGACCGATGGGGAGTCCGCGATTTCCGATTCGTATTCGATTCGGCGTTCGGCTTTACAGCTGGGAATTCCGTATTTTACAACGTTAACGGCGGCCCGAGCGGCGATTCATTCCCTTTCGAGAATGGTTCAAGGTGAAATGACCGTTCGCTCCCTTCAGACGTTACCGTCGATCTTTGAGAATCCCTTACGAAAACCCTTCAAAAACGTTAATCGAAAGACTAATCTTTCAACCTATGGCATTAGAGCGTGAACCGATGACCCCCGAGGGGCATCAAAGACTGTTAAAAGAAATCGAACATATTAAAAGCGTTGAGCGGCCCAATAATATTAAGGCCATCGAGGAAGCTCGTGGGCATGGGGATTTATCTGAAAATGCCGATTATGATGCCGCAAAAAACGAGCAAGGCCTTATTGCCGCTCGGCTTGCGGTTTGTGAGGATCTTTTGGCAAGAGCGGAAGTCATTGATCCGAAGACTCTTTCCGGTCCCCGGATTATGTTCGGGGCGAGCGTCACGCTCATTGATTTGGAAAATGACGATGAAGTGAAATATCGTTTAGTCGGTTCTTACGAAGCCGATATGAAAAATCGGTCGATCAGTATTGAATCGCCGATCGGAAAGGCTTTGATTGGAAAACAAGAAGGGGATGAAGTCGTCGTTCAAACTCCCAATGGCGCCCGCGAATTTGGCATTCAAAAAGTTGAATACAAATAATGTGGTTTTATGAAAGAGGCCTCCGAACTCGAAAAACCTCTCCGATATGTTAAAGGAGTAGGAGAGAAACTTTCGGTTCTTTTTTCTAAAAAGGAGATTCGGTCGGTCGGTGATGCCCTTTATTATTTTCCGCGAGCTTACGAGGATCGCCGCCAATTAAAAAAAATGGATGAGCTTCGAGTCGGCGAGGAGGTTTCTGTTGTTGGAAAAATACGCCGAGCGCATCCCGTTTATTTTTCAAGATCTCGTCGTCGAGCTTTCGAGGTTATTTTGGAAGATCCCGAGAAAGGCCTTCAAAACCTTCATCTGACTTTTTTTCATCCTCCGTATTTTCATTCCAAATTGCAGCCGGAACTTTTGTTAATGGTCAGGGGTAAGGTGCAGTGGTACCGATCTCAATTTCAAATGGTTCATCCGGAGGTGGAGATCTTAGGGAAAACGTTAGCCGAAGATTCCATAAAAAAGAGCATTGTCCCCATTTATTCAGAAACGGAAGGGCTTTATCAAAAAACCATTCGAAAAATTGCACATTCGATCGTCCGTGATTATGTCAACTTAGTAGAAGATCCCTTGCCTGAAAATATTCGCGATCAATACGGCTTTCCGTCGTTACCGGTCGCGCTTCGTCAATTGCATTTACCTCTAGAAACTATGGACTTCGATTTACTTCTCGCGCAGAAAAGCCCTGCTCAGCAGAGAATTATCTATGGGGAGTTTTTTGAGATGGCTTTGAGTTTAGCGTTAAGGCGTCGCGAGTATGTCGAGGAAAGAGGCATAAGTTTCAAAAAACCAGAAATCTTTTGGGAACAATTGAAGAAAAATCTTTCGTTTCGTTTTACCTCGGCTCAAAAAAAAGTTTTGCATGAGATTTTGGAAGATATGAACTCTCTGCGTGTGATGCACCGTCTGGTTCAAGGCGATGTGGGATGTGGTAAAACAGTTGTGGCTGCCGCGGCGGCGTTGGTGGCTCTGGAAAATTCGTATCAAGTGGTTCTGATGGCTCCGACGGAAATTCTTGTGAGACAGCATCGCGATAATTTTGAGAAATGGTTTCGGGGGCTCGATCTTCCTCTTTATACATTAACTGGATCTCT
>CAZSZT010000084.1:0-6957 GCA_964611175.1 uncultured Bacteriovoracaceae bacterium | reverse complement strand
GCCCAAAGTCGCGCATTCACGGACGAAGGTTTTGGGCCGGTCAAATGAAGTCCCTCCAGCCATTTCAGTGGGGCTCTGTCCTGATAATAAAGAAGGGTTGCCGAAAAAAGAGATTGGCTGGTTAATCCGCCCGAAGGAGCGGGATAAGGAGCATACTGCGCTTTTCTTTTGAAAGTGGCGACCGGAGGGCAAATCGGAGATTTAAAATCCACGGAGAGGCAGTACTTAAAGATGTTCGTTGTGGAGCTGTACCAGTCTGGCGGCGGCGTTTTGATCTCTATAATGTCAATTGGCTCAGGAGCGGGAGGTTTGCTCGGATCAACATACTCGACATACTGGCCTTTGAGAATTTGAGTATCGATCTCGAGAGTTTTTCTCTCGAGCAATTCATAAAGATAACGAATTTCTTCAAGCTCTTCTCCTGGAAGGTCATCGGCCGGCTGAGAGGACAAACGAGATGTCGGGGCATCCTCCGGAATATCTTGAGCAAATGCCAACGCACTTAAACTTAAGAAAAAATTCGTCTTTAAAAAAAATCTAAAATGCAAAGCCAACTCCTACGCTCAAAAAGGTAATATTTTTAGGAGCATCGGAATTAAAGCCAATCGAGTGTCCACCTCGAATATTAACGATCCATCGATTGTCGATGAAAAAACGAACGCGCATGGTCAAATCCATGGCTTGCTGGGAGACGTTTTTCAAATCATAATAAGAAAATCCGGAACCGATCTGCCAATAATGATAAACAACCGCTTGGTTAAACCAATTAGACTTTGAATACAAAAGATTAATGAAGCCCGACGAACCCAAATGATAGCGCATATCCTTAAGTTTGAGTTCGCCCGGGGGGATTTCGATCGTTGGATTCGCCGCTAAAAGACCCGAAGCAAGTCCGGCATCGTAATTGTGAAGAGAATAACCACCCCGAAGAATTTCCCAGGAAAACCAATCGAGAGGTTGGAATGAGACCGCTGCTTCGGCCATCAAAGGTTTATAATAACCATCCAAAGGCAGATACTGGAAATCAAGATCCAAGGTGAAGCGTCCGGTAAGCGAATATTTGGGATGATCGAGAACTTCGACTTTTTCAAATTCATCTTGAGCCACGACGGAAAAAACAGGAGACAGGGCGAACAAGTAAAGAATAAAGCTTTTCATAAGAACAATCCTAGCTGCCTACTGGGCTGAAAACAAAAGGATATTTAACATGAACCACACCGCCCCCTTTGGGTTGTGGGAATTTCCATTTTCGGATTTGTTCCTTGACGCATGAATGAAGAATGCTCGGCGCGATCTCATCGGACGAAGAAACAAGTTGCGCCACACTTCCGTCGGATTGGATGGTCCACTGGGTTGCGATCTTGCCTTTTAAATTGGCATTTTTTAGTAAAGCATTTTCATAGCAATAGCGAACTTCGGAAAGGCGTTCTTCGATAATTTGTCGAATGACGGCTGGATCTAAACCTCCTCGAACTTCAACTTCTTTTCGAACAAGTTGAACCCCGACACCGCGACCTGAGCCCACTTTATCGCCGATTCCACCTTGATAAGATTCTCCGGAGATCTCTCCAATCTCCGCGATAGGGGGTTCTTTTCCGGTACCATTTCCGACTCCGAAGCCTGATCCGTTGCCGATTCCGAGTCGAATGTCTTTGGCCGCCGATGCAACCGCGATACCCCCGGGCGTTTGAACGGCCGAGACTTTAAGAGACGTCGATGGAGCCGAAGTCGTTTGAATGGCTAGTAGACCTAAATTCTCCACTTGGCGAGGTTTCTTGGGTGCCTTGCCAGATCCCCCTTGCATTTGATGGGACTTTCGGACGGTCTTTTTTGTTTTTAAGCTTTTAGAGTTTTTGTCGTTCGCAGCCAAAGTTGTTTTTGGTGTTTCCTTTTGAGGAGCCTTGATTTCAGGCTCTTCAACAGGTGCCGCCGGTGCGGGAGCTGGAGGCACGGGTTTTTCAAAAACTTTCTCAACGGCAGCAACGCTCACTTTTTGAACCTCAACGCGTTCATCTGAAATTCGACCAAAATAAGTCACACCCAAAAAGAATAAAAAGAGAAGAGCGTGAATGCCCGCCGAGAGGCCCGCCGATTGTCTAAAGTGTTTTTGGCTAAGAGGGTCGATGGGAGTTTTTTCGCTTGTTAGAACCGGGGGAGAAACCTTTGAAAGTTGAAAACTCGTGCCAGCGATTTCCCAAGAGGTTTCGCCGACAATTTCATATTCTTCGCCTTGGTAAAGTTTCGTTTTCCAGTCTTTTCGTTTAAGAAACTTTCCTTTGAGATGAGATCGAGTTTCTTCGGTCAATCGAAGGCGAATCTGGTTGTTTAAACTGCGGTATAAAAATTTGAATTGAAAAGGAACGAGTGTTGTCTCGATACAAATATCGTTTTCAAAAGCATCGCCAACCGTAAAAGCTCGTTGATTTCGGAGGTCGAAAGACTCCGTTGAGCCGCTTGGTCGTTTTATATCGAGACGCCAGTACATCATTTTAGAATCCTAATCGATTATATTCTTTCAGTTTAAATTGAAGGCGGTCGTTAAGAAGAGAATCGGCTTTGGGGGTTCGCATTTTCGTTAAGAAAAACGTCGAGGGCAAGGCGGAATCTCCTTCGACATTTGATCCCGAAAGATCAACCGTGGTTTCTTTTTGATAAATGACTTGTTTTTCGACCCGAACGGAAACATTGGCGGTTTCAGGTTGGGCGATTAAAAAGAGAAGCATATAGGCCAGCATTAGTTCACCTCTTTCTGAGACTTTTCCGTTAGGAAATAAACTTCTGAAAATCCCGCCGCAGCGAGTTGGGAGATCGTTCGATCCACATAGCGATACGACGTTTCTTTATCCGAAATAATCAGAACCGGTTCAGGTTTTGGAGAAAGATCTTGAAGGGAGGCCCGAAGGATGTTCCAGGTTTTTGGGTTGCTTGGAACATAGCCTTCGAGCTCTTTTCCGTTCAACCGTAGTTGGTTGTCCGTTATTTCTATACGGATACGAGGAAGATCGCTGAGGAGAACTTCAGATTCGGGCAATTTAACTTGAATATTTTGTTCGAGCTCCGATTTGTCGATGGAATGGTTAATAAGCAGGAAAATCAAAATAACGGTGAAAACGTCGATCATCGGCGTCAACATCATCTTGTTGAACTTATAATTGTAACGATGCTGACGTCGTTGTTTCATTAGATCTTCTCCGTCGCTAAGGTTAAGTGTTCGAAACCTTGAGACGTTTTGACAGCATTCATGACTTGAATCACTTCTTCATATTTGGACTCATCCGAGGCTTTAAAGAGAGAACTCTTAATTCGAGGATACTTTGAGCGAAGCTGAGTCAAATAGGCTTTCATCTTTGCAAGATCCTGAGTGGTAAAGCTTGCAGGGCTTTCATTGTTCTGTCGCTCGAGATTGGCTCGAAACGTCGTGACGATGATTTTTCCTTTGTCGAGTTCAAATGTAATGGTCATTTCTTCAGACTTTTTATTTTGAATCGTTTCTTCCGTCGCCATGCCAGGTAAGGCGGCATTCACGCCACCGAAGTGAACGAATGCGGCCGTGAGCAAAAGGAAGGGAATTAAGCTCACGAGCATATCGAGCATCGGGACGAGATTAAGTTCGGCTTCTTCAAGACCGCGGCGTCGTTTCATTTTAGGCTACCTTCATATCGGGAAGACCTGTTGAGGTTGGTCTCGTTTTTGTTTTCACAATGAGTTGCTTTAAAGCGCTGGCATAATGATCGATATCGTCGACAAGCCGAGTCGCTTTATTGGCCAGAAACATATGAGCCATCAACGTCGGGATCGCGACGATCAAACCAAAAGCCGTACAGTACATGGCGATCGCAATCCCGCCCGCGATCGCCTCCCCTTTGCTGAGGCCTTCTTGAGCGGCATGGCTCAATCCCGAGAAAGACGAAATCAAACCCGCGATCGTTCCGAGTAGACCCATCAGTGTCGCGATATTGGCTAAGCTTGCCAAATAAGGAATCCGTTCGTTGATTCGGGGAATATAATAAAGCGTTTGAGACTCCATCGCGTTTTCCACATCTTCGATGGGTTGATTGGCATGAGAAATTCCGGCTTCGAGAACTTGGGCGAGGGGGACAAGAGAGTACTGACGGCAGGTTTCTCCGGCCCGATGCCAATCATTGGCGGCAATATATTTTTTCACCTCATTAAAGAGGCGTCGACCATCGATCCCATATCGAAATCGGAGAGCCAAATAGCGTTCAATACTAATGGTGACGGCCAAAATGCTGATCAGAAGGATAAACCATATAAAGATGCCTCCTTCATCGAAGATCTGGCCTATGAGTTTTGTGTCTAATAATTCCATAAACAAAGTCCTTTCCCCCAAAACTTGGGGCCTCGTTGATCTCTATAACTTCAAAAACCGTTCCAAGGGCGAAGAACGGTCGAAATGGGGTTATAACGGGTTTGCGCGGAGAATGACGATGGAAAGTCTGACAAAAACGCCCGACACTTTCTGTTACGTCGGGCGTTTTTGTCCGAGCCTTATCGGGAGAAAGCATCGTTAAGGGGTGCTTAGGCCAAATGACTCACTGGCATATCGATTGCAACTATTTGATATCAGGTGAGTGTATGAAAACATACCTTCAAGTTTTAACATCGGTTTTAATAAGTTCGAGTTTTCTGGTATCGGCTTGCTCGAACGTTCCAACCTTTGTCGCCAAGCCGCCAGCTCAAAACAGTTCGGATGGCGGTGCCGGGGATTCTGGCAATAGCGATAATCCAGATGGTGGAAGTAATCGAGGCTTCAACGATCCTCTTCCCCCAGATGCTTGTCAGGTCGAAAGCCGAACTGAAAACTTCTCGATTCGCCCAAGTTCGATTCAAGGAGCGAATGTCGTTTTAACGATAGATGATAGTGGGTCGATGGGCGCGGGCCCTAGCGGGACCTTTGCAGACTCCGAGATTAAAAGAGTTATCGAGCAAGTTCCGGATCTTGCGCAGGGGTTGCTTAATATTACGGATGGGAATTATCGCATTGCTTATATCTTTAAATATCTAGGCTCGGATATTAGCGGGTTTGGCGATGGAAGTGCTTTTAATAATTATGGTGGAAATATCTCGAATGACTTTCAAGTTGATAACGTCCACTCATTTCATTTCAATGTGAATGTTGGTTCCTGCACCTCGGATATCGCTTTCTTTAGAATCTTTGGACAACAAGCGACATTTTTGCAGCCGAATTATTCCGGAGGCCTAGAAGGCGTTAATTATGTTCCGGCCTTGAGTTTTCCGGGAACGTATCTGCGGATGCCAGAGTTAGTGAATGGCAAGGCCCACGATGCGATCGACTCTGTTTCGGCTAAATTCTTTCAAGTGGCCGCAGATACGAGTATGTCCACGAAAAACGTGAGCATCTATCAAAATCGAATTGAAAACTACCTTATACCCGGGGTTTCGGTCCACCACGTGACTTTTACGGATGACAATCTGAAGGTCGTCAAACTTCGTGCGGCAAATGATCCCCAACCGGACGTTGATTACCGAGGTATTTTGGAAATGTATCAGGAAGTTCTTGAGCCACTTGGAGACGCGCCGTTTTTCTACCACTCCGTTGTTGGATTATCGGGAGATTTGGGAATTTCAAGTGTTGGTCGTGTCCATCAGCAGCTCTCGCAGACGACGGGTGGCCTTGTCCACAGCATTACGGCGAGTTCTTATGCCGAGATTTTTGATGAGCTCAGGAATCAGGTCATATTTTCAGAGCAGACCGTGGGACTTGATTGTACGCCAAGGTCTATTCAGGACGTAGAGGTAACGTTCAATGGACAAGTTTTAGATCCAAGCTTGTATACGGTTTCACTTTCGGAAAAGAAAGTGCGAATTCGTGCCGAAGTCTTCGAAGGTTTGGATCCTAACGCTCTGTATCCCGTAGTCGTCAGCTATCGCCTTTAATTAGTAAGGATCGTCCTTTTCGATTACAATTATAGAATGCTGAGTTTAGTCTGGGCCGCCTTTGTTTTGGTTTCCGCAGAACCATCGAAGGGTGAGCAGAGCTGTTTGGATGCGGTCGAAAGGGCGGATGAAGATTCTAAAATCAAAGACCTTCGTGACGCGATTGAAGAAGTCTGTAATCCCTTTTATAAAAAGCAACCTTTGCCGAAGGTGAGTTGTTGCTCAACATCGAAATCAGAATGCCGACAAACGGAGGGAGGTCAGAAGTTTGGAGGCTATGAACCACGGAATCATTCCATATGCATTTGCTATGACGATAATGGACTTCTGGGAGATCAAAAAAAGAATGCCCGAGGGAGTTTGTGGGAAGAACTCTTTCACTCTCTTCAGGAATGTTTAAGACGAAATTCTGCGAAAGACAATCCGTATAGAAAAATTCCTTACTCTTCTTCGAGTATTAGTATTCCAACTCCCGATAAGCGTGGAACCTATCGATGCAGTCAGGTGGGATCTGGAGATCATTCGACTTGGTGTAAAGAGATGAACGCGAAATGCCAGAATCCTTTTGATGGAGACAGCCCAAGTGAGAATGCTTCGGGGGGTAAGTTAAAAAAATATTGTACGAGCCTTTGTAATGTTTATTCGGATACAAAAGATTGGATGAATCATGGGTGCTGTATCGCCACTTGTGAGAAAGAATATTCCTCTTGCTGTAACTGGGTCACTTGGCCGCTCCAAAAGACCATCGTCGAGGATATTCTTAACATTCAGAACCCCTCGTTTAAGTGTCAGTAATTTTATTTTTTGAGTTCGTAAGGTCGCCGGAATTCTCCCCGCTTAAATTCACAGATCTGGTGCCCTTTCTTCGCTTTGCGTAGCCTGCGACACCTGTGACCCAAAATCCGTGAAAAAAGTCGCATTTGACTCCGTCACCTTTTGAGCTAAGGGCTTGATAAGATTTGTGTTTTTTCTGGGGTGGGGTGTCATGATGTTTGCTCATTCTAAGGGGGATGAAGGGGCGGGTTACCTTATGGATTT
>CAZSZT010000083.1:0-7008 GCA_964611175.1 uncultured Bacteriovoracaceae bacterium | reverse complement strand
AGACCCACGTCGGAGCGAACTCCCTCTAGAAGTTCATTGAAGCGCAATTGAATCGGTTGAGAAAAAATCAATGACTGACCTGGAATGAGAGCTTCGAGTCTTTCCTTAACTGCTTCAATCAGCTCCGCTTTTGTACGCTTGGAACCATTTACCTCAGGCCAAAGGTCTTTCTCCTTCAACATAATATAGGTGTCCGAGATATTAGGTCCCATGGGATCGGTGGCAACTTCCGCCGTACCAATTCGAGAAAGTACAAGTTCCGTTTCAGGAAACTCTCGAATGAGCTTTTCGGAAAGCCTCTGCATTTCTACCGATTGGTCTAAACTCATATTCGTAGGTCGAACGAATTGAACGGCGATGGAACCTTCATCCAATTGGGGAAGAAAATTTGCTCCTAAAAACATAAAGCAAATCACACCAATGGCAATTGCAGCGCCACCTCCGGCGACGACAAGTCTTTTTGCCTTAAGAGCCCTTCCGAGAATAGGGTCATATATTTTTTTAAACCAACGCATCACTTTCGTTTCATCCATCGAAATTTTTCCGGGAAGAAACATCGCGGCGAGGGCGGGAATGACCGAGAAAGAAAGAATAAATGCGAAGAGCAACGCAAAACAAAAAGTGGCCGCCATCGGAACAAACATTTTTCCTTCCACCCCTGTAAGACCAAAGAGCGGAAGAAAGACAATAATAATGATCAGCTGACCAAAGCCAGCAGCGGATCGAATTTCAATTGTGGCTTGCGAAACGGCCTCTTTGATTTCATTTCGTGTTAAAGCTCGTCCGAGTTTTTGTCCTCGTTGAGAAACGAGGCGCACGCAATTATCCATCACGATGACAGCTCCGTCGATGATGATCCCGAAATCGAGTGCTCCCAAGCTCATGAGGTTTCCGGACACCTTAAAAAGTTTCATTCCAATAAACGTTCCTAAGAGCGCCAACGGAATGGTGACAGCTGTAATCACGGCGACGCGAACATTTCCGATCAAAAGAAGCAAAATAAGAACAACAAGGAGTGCGCCGAATAAAAGATTATGCTCGACCGTTCCGAGAGTAGAATTAACAAGCGTGGAACGATTATAAATGGTTTCCAAGCTCACCCAATCGGGAAGCGACGTTTTGATTTCATCCATTTTATCATTCACATCTAAAGAAACAGTTCGACTATTTTCTCCGAGGAGCATGAGAACTGTGCCAATAATACTTTCCTCTCCGTTGACAAGCGCGGCACCTGTGCGCAGTTCCCGCCCTAAACCGACGTCCGCGATATCCCCGAGTTTGATGACTCGCAAATTGGGAAGAGTTTTAACAACAATCGTCTCAAGCTGATTCTCCGAAGTAATGAGCCCCGGGGCTTGAATTAAAAGTTGCTCTGCTGTTTGTTGTACGTATCCGCCGCCCGTACTTCTGTTGTTGGATTCAATCGATTTTACAACGTCATCAAGATCGATTCCAAATCGAGCCATCGCGTCGAGACGCGGCTTCACATGAAATTGTTTTTCATAACCGCCGATGGCATTCACTTCTGAAACACCCTTGACCATGAGCAACCGGGGCTTGATGGAATATTCGTTGATGGCTCGAAGTTCCATGAGTTGTTTTAAGCGTTCATTGGGATTTTCTGCGGGCTTCTTTGCTTCGAGTGCATAAAAATAAATTTCACCTAGACCTGTTGTAATTGGCCCAAGCGTCGGCTCAATTCCTCTAGGCAGTTTCTCACGAGCTCCTTGCAATTTTTCACCGACTAACTGGCGAGCTAGGTAAATATTGAAGCCTTCTTCAAAGACGATGGTAATTTGAGAAAGTCCGAATCGAGAAATGGATCGAACTTCTAGTACGCCAGGGATTCCTCCCATTTCGCTTTCGATGGGAAAGGTTACAAATTTTTCGATCTCTTCGGGAACTAGCCCTTCGACTTGAGAATTAACTGTAACTTGAACGTTGGTGATATCAGGAACAGCATCGATGGGGAGTTGCCGAAAGGCATAGATTCCAGCGGCAATCAAGATAGCCGCAAAGATAAACGACAAACCTTGATTACGTATGGAGGCATGAATAATGCGATCAATCATAAATATTCCTTTCGCGCACGGTCTCTAAAATTTCTAATGCGCATGGCCTTCGCCTCCTTGACCTGAAGCTTCAAGATGAGCAGTTCTTATAAACGGAACGCCTTTCGTAGCAATCAATGCATCGGAATGGAGCTGTTCCGCTTGAACTAAGACATGTCCATTGATTTTCTTTATGATTTTTATGGGCACAAGTTGGATCCACTTCTCGTCTTGAACGTAAATCCCCATTTTTTCTTGAAAGCTTACTAGCGCTGAACGGGGAATCTGAAGCAAAGGAACAGCGCCCTTGGCCTCGGTTACAAATTGAGGTTTGGAAAACTCTATTTTTAAAAATTTGATCGATTCATCGCTCAGTTGAAAAGTTTTGCCGTCATTACGAACGACTAGAATTGCCTTGCCGGGACCAAACTTAGGGGAACTTTCTTCGTGATCGCCTTCATGACCATGCTCATCTTTTTCCGCATGACCGTGTTTCTCTTCTCCATGCTCTTTATGTCCTCCACTTTCCTGATGTTCTTCACCTTCCTTGTGATCATCATGATCGTCTTCTTCTTGATGCTTATGGTCTTCAGCAACTAAGAAAGACTCCGAGAAAGGCATGTAAGTAAAAGTCAAAACACTGAAGGCTAAAATGTTTAGAAACTGTCTTTCCATAACGCCTCCTCAAACATTCGTCCGTCTATCGCGTGAATTTTCCATAACGCATCGGTGGCTTCATGTTCTTCTTCGTTTCTTGTTTTAATAAATTCCTGAATTTGACGATGAGCTTCAATAAAGAGAGAGGTGGATACCAAACCTTGTTCAAATAATTTTTCAACACGGGAATGCTTTTTCTCGAGCGCCTTTAAATCGGGAAGCGCGCTAATTGCTTCGACAACGGACTGGTACTTTTCAAGAAATTGTTTTCTTTCGGAGTTTACCTCTCGTCCGGTGATTTCTAGATTTCGCTCTGCTAAAATTTTTCCTTGTTCGGCGTAGCCGCGCCCCGCGCGGTTTAAGTTCCACAACGGGAGCGGCAAATTTAGATTTAATCCATAGCGATAAATATCGCTCGGACCTTCCCGATCCCAACTAAATGTCGGTCCAATCGTCAAATCCGGCCATGAATCGCCACGAGCGCCTTTGAACTCCGCTTCCGCTGCCTTTAGCTCTGCTTTAGCCATCAAAAGTTCTGAGTTCTTATTGGGATCTACCGCCAGCTCATTCAATGACGGCCAGTGAGTCTTGAACTCAGGAAGATAACTTTCATCTTCAGAAAGCGTCGTTCCTAAAATCAGTTCTAACCGTCTTTTTAATACGTCTTTTTCATTTTTGAGATTGTTTTGGCGAAGTTTATGCTCACCAAGCGCTAAAGAAAAAATTTCGGAGGAGACTTCCTGTTCTGCGCTTAATCTTCCTCGGCCTTTGTAAAGATTCTGAACTCGACCAAATGCATTTACCGCCTCATTAATAATTTCAAGCTCATCGTGAATCTGTCGGTGTCGATTCAAGGTGTGCATGACTTCAAGAAAAGCAGATTCTCGCGCTTTTTGAAGATTGGCTCCTGCTTTATCCGCCTCGGCTCGTGCCGCTTCTATTCTTGAAGCACGCTTTCCACCGACTTCAATTTTTTGATTGAGCGAGCCTTCAAAGGTCCAGAGTTTGTCGCCTAAATTTTTTCCATACGTTGTAGTGGTTTCCACTTCAGGATTTGAAAACGCAGAAGCTTTGCGTTCGCCATAAGAAGAGCGCTGAGATTCGATCCGTGCCCGAAGGACCGCAGGATGTCTTTCAAGGGCGCAATTGAGAATATCTTGAGCGCTCTTGAATTCTGAACAGATAGTTTTTTGTTCACCACCTGAGTGTTCTGGCTGAGCGGATAACTCGCTAACAGTGGATATTAAAAACGTTCCTAATAGAATGTACTGAGTCACTGCAAAATCTCCCAAATCGCTGAGTAATCCAAATGAGATTACTCGTCTTCAAATCCAAAATCGATAATGATTACGGAGTTTTACGCGATGGGAGGTCGAAAGAGATCCATGGAAATAAGGCGTGATCGATATCGAGCGTAACCGATTTTTAATGGCGAATCTTTCCGAGCAAATTGAAAATCTTTAGCGCGAAGAAACAAGATGGGACAGCAGCCAAGATGACAGGCATGGGACGATGTCTCGTTAGAAGCTAGATCCTGAGCGGTCGGGGCGTTGTCGGTAAGCTGAACTGTTGCAAATCTGCTTGATTCACTCAATTGTTCAGCACACATATGACTGGCTGAGAAAAAAAGACTCAGAAGTAAAAAGGCACTTAATATTTTTCCATGAACCCCCAACATTTGTAACAATTCTAGCAGGATGTTTTGTTTCCTAATAGTCGCGTCAAAAATTTTATCCGGCTGTTTCCTTTTGAATTTACAAATCCAATAAATTTCATGGCGTTGCTTGAAATCTGTCAAGATTTGGACGATTCATTTATTTTGTTCTCGCTCTCAAATCCATTTCTACTGAAGCAGACTTTGTTCCCGGATTGTTCAATGATACGGCCGAAACCTTGATGTTTCCTGAAAAAGTCCAACGCTTGAACAAAATACACCACTTATCGTTGGGTGCTGTAAGAGTAGAATAATAAGATTTATCATGTTCCAAAGTTACCAATAAAGGTTTGGTTCCGTCTTGATGGACGGCGGATCCACATGCCTCAATTGATCCATTTCCTTTCACATTGGACATTGAATCGATTTTAATTTCGATTTCGTCTGCAAAAGCTGTCGAAAATAAGGGAAGAGTAAAAAATATATAAGTGAGAAAAATTTTCATTATTGATCCTTTCTTAATGTTTATGGACTGGGCCGCTTCGGTAATGAAACGACTTCCAGTCCTTCATAGAAACCGTTGAGTAAAAGCCGATTCAGTTTTGAAGTTGCAATTAAATAAGCATGAGCGCTCGAGAGTCGGGATGCTTCGAATTCAATCGACCTACGATAGAGATCGATGATTTGAACAAGAATTCTGGAATCGCTTAACGAAATCGCGCCCCGCTCTAAAGGTTTCCAGACAACCTGATCCAAGCGATTTTCTACGTCCACGGCCCCCTCATCCGCTCTTCGATAGATGTCGATGGCTTCATTCAGTTCAGCCGCAACTTCGACTGATTTTCTCTCCAGTCCAGTGACCATCCCGAGGGTTCGAATTTTTAGTTTTTCAATCTCGGCACCTGCAATGCGAATCGAATGCGAATAACCTGCACCAAAAAACTCACCAGAATTCGGATCAAGAAAACCAAATTGTTTTTGACCCGTCTCGATACGTGCCGCTTCTTGCATGAAATAGAGTGTTCCTAATTCTAAAGATCGAGCTTTCGCTTCTTCCACGAATTCGCGAGCTTCCATCTGATTTGTCGTCGTGAGATTGGGCAGTTCGACGGAAGCAATATCAATCTTCTGATAAACGGGCGAGAGCGCGACGGCTTCTGCAAGCACCGCCAATTCTTTTTCGATCAGACTTGAAAGTTGGCGACGGTCTTGTTGAATGCTTCGAATTGAAAGCTTGAAATCAGTCGTTGAGCCAGGTTGCAAAGCGCCGCGATCTTCTAGTTTTTTGATGGAGGTTTGAATCGTTTCTAACTGACCAATTTGTTGATCTAAAAAGCGGAGCATCGCTTGATCGCGGTGGATGACATAGTAGAACCCCTCAACACTATTCATTTCATTCGCAAGTAATGCTGCAAACGAAAGAATCTCCGCTTGATAAAGTTCTCGTGACTTACTCCATTCATTCCAATTGGTTGGAAAAATAAAAGGAAGTAAATTCCCGACCGATCCGATAAGTCCCAGCGGGCCTTCTGTCGCTACTGAAAGAATATCTCTCATATTGAAATGAGGAAGCAGATTGCCACGAGCTTCGGCAATTTTTTCTTTCGCTTGAAAAACACTGACAGCTTCTTCCGCTGATTTATAATTTCGGATACGAGCTCGTCCCATTAATTCTTTTAAGCTGAATGGTTGATCTTTGGGACGTGTTATCTCGGCGCTCAGGGGCCCTCGATCGCGCTGAAGTTTATAATAAATCTCTCGATCGGGAAGTTCGAGGGTCATGTCTTGGTCTGACCAGCATAGACGAATAACTGGATTTTCTCTGCTCGCGCAGGAATCGCCGATTTTTAGCTTCAGTCCTGTTTCGCCTTGGGATTCAAGGTCGATCCATACCGTAGAGTCTGAATCTTCTTTAAATCGAAGAGCGATTACTTCCGGTTTTAGCTCAAGAGAACCTGTAAAAATCTGAAAGCGAATCCGATAAAATTCTTCTCCACGTCGCAGCCCATAATTAACTGCGGAAATTTCCAAAGAGTCATTTCCGATCGTTTTTACTCCTCGATAAAAGACAGGAAGATTCAGAAATCGATCTTTCAGACAGCCGGTCAACAAGAAACTTGCAACTAAAATAAAAAATGCCGGTCGAAGGTGTCGCACGATTACTGCTCCTTTCGATCTAAAGAAAATTGGACAACGTCAGACGTATTGCGACCACGCTCTTCGATATAGATTTTTGAAATCTTTGTATTGATTCCAGCAAGGACACTCTTCACCACTTGAGAGCTCGAGGAGGCCGGAGCTTCCGCATTAGGATCTAGATTTACATCGCCCATAAAAACAGCAAAAGAGAATGGGCAACCATCTACTGATAAATACATCCGTCCTGTCTCGAGATCGGGCCGTACAGTTTGAAAGTGACAGCTATACCGATTCAACGAATCTGCTGGATCCCAGAACGAAACTTCGACAGTGATAAAAAGATTCGTAAGATCATTCGTAACTTCCTCCACCGTTCTTACGCGATTAGGTTTATAAAAAGGAAGGCTCGGTGTGAGGACAAATCGACTTTCATAACCTTTTGTATCAGGTCCTTGATAAGTTCCCTTAAGAGCATGGTAAACTTGCTGCCGTCGTTGAAGATCGGCT
>CAZSZT010000082.1:0-7032 GCA_964611175.1 uncultured Bacteriovoracaceae bacterium | reverse complement strand
ATCTGATGCGGGGATCTTTCTTTCGAGTTCTCCGGGTGGAGGTTTGTTTCCTATGGGAACACGCCAGGGCCAAAGGTTTCCGTATTTTTCCCCCGTTCGACTATGGGGTACATACTGAAGCGGTCCTGCATCCAAATCGACATTCGAAAAATAAAGAAATACTTTTACGAGCTCGCTATCCTCCGGATCGCGATGCCATTGCTGAGAGCCCGTCTGTTTTCGATCCTTCGGGACGGAGATCGTGTTCCAGACATCACAGATCAACATCTTACTCATCAAGCCGAGATAGGTGTTTACGATATTCACGATCTCCGGTCTCGAACCTAACCTAATCCACGGATTGTCTATACCAAATTCGGCACCTGGTCCAAACATCCGCACGATATATTCTTTCCAGATGGCCGCTTCAAAATCGGAACTGAGATACCGATTGACCTTATATCGCATCTCATCCGTCGACAGCCAGTCCTTTACTAATTTTTCAAATAAACTCCAAAGACCCGGGTCATCGATTAACTCATCAAAATGGCAGGATGCAATTCCAGTCCTGCTTAAATCGGCCAGGACCTTCTGCTGAGTCTGAGTTAATGTCGGAACGTTAAAACGAAACGCCTGCCGTGCCGGATAATTTTTTTTGATCCATTCGTTTTTAAATTGGGACTTAAGCCAAAAATTGTGAACCTTGTTTGCATAATCGCCTAAATAGCGCACCTTTGAAAGTCGTCGGATGAATTCAGGTCGAGCCGGTGGCATCTAAACATTATACTCGCTTCACTCTTCCGGAGAAAAGAATTTACAATTATTGAATACCGAAAACCCTAAGCCCCTGCACGACAGAAACCGCGACAAAGTAAGCAACCGCATTGAAGACGACGAGCTGGAGAATAGCTGAACGCCAATTTCCAAATTCTCGTCGGGCCACACCGAAGGTCGCCATACACTGAAGAGCAATCATAAAGAAAAGAATAAGGCCTATCACCGTGGCCGTTGTAAAGATTGGCTCACCCGATGCGTTTACCGCCGACTCCATCTTCACGAGTAAGGAATTCCGCACGGAATCTTCGTCTTCGTCCGTCACATTAAATATAACTGCCAAAGACGAAACAAAAACTTCGCGGGCTGCAAATGCCGAGATAAGACCAACTCCCACTCTCCAATCCACGCCCAAGGGCTCCATCACAGGTTCCATTCCTTGCCCCAGTAGCGCTGCGTAGCTCTGCCCAAGACGCTCCTCTTCCGGAAGGTCATACTTAGGAAAAGTTGCTCCCAGCCAAATCAAAACCGAAAGAGCGAAAATAATCGGGCCAGCCTTTACCAAATAACTGGTCGTTTTGAGCGCAACTTGCTTAATCACCGTGCGTAGCTTGGGACGGCGATAAATGGGAAGTTCTAAAATAAAAAATGATTTGTCTTTAATTTTGAGAAAGCGATTGGCGATTGTTGCAGCTATGGCACCCACCAATAAACTACCAAAATATAACCCCGCTAGCGCTAAACCCGGCAGCCACGCGGATCGTCCCCGAAAAATAAAGGCCAGCAACAAAGCATACACCGGCAATCGAGCCGAACACGACATCAAGGGAAGAATCCAAAGAGTGATCCATCTCTCCTTAGGATTCGAAATCGTTCGAGCTGCCATCATTCCTGGAATGGCACAGGCGTAACCTGACAAAATCGGAATAAAAGATCGGCCATTGAGGCCAATCTTTGAAAGGGGCTTATCAATTAAGGAAGCGGCTCGTGCGAGATATCCAGAGTCTTCCAAAAAACAAAGTCCTAAAAACAAAATCGCAATTTGAGGAACAAAAATAACAACAGCCCCAATACTTGCGACCACACCGTTTGAAAGAAAATCCGCCCAGAGAGTTCCGGGACCCAAACCAGCAATAAATCCAGCAAAATTTCCAAATGCTTCATCAACGAAGTCCATCAACGGGGCCGCAAGCCAAAAAATAGACGAAAAGATTCCCGTCATAATGGCAGCAAAAATAATAATTCCCCAAAAGGGATGGAGCAGCCAATGATCTATTTTTTCTGAAATCAGTTTCGCATCGTAAATATTTTTTGAACTCCCAAGGGCGGGCTTAACGGCGCCTGCTGCGATCGATTTAAATTCCTTAGCGATTCGATCTTTCTCGTGAGTTGACCATTCCGGAATTCTCGATCTCGGCCGAGTCCCATTCTGAACACTAAGAATTTCGATCTCTTTAATAAGAGCATCCGTTCCAAAACCTGTTTGACCATTAATCAAAACGAACGGAACATTCAAAGCGGCCTCAAGCGCTGAAACATCGATTCGCAGGTTTTTCTGATGAATAAGATCCACATTCGTCAACGCCACGACAACACGAAATCCAGAATCTACCAATTGACGGGTCAAAAAGAGATGTCGAGAAAGTTGGGTGGCGTCCACAACAGAAACCACAACATCCACGGCTGGCAATTCAGGGTGGTCGAATAAAGTGGAAACTGTCACATGCTCTTCGGGAGATTTTGGAAATAAACTATAGGTGCCCGGCGTATCCATCGCCAAGAAGCTTGCTCCATACTTCGACTGCGTTTTTCCAAGAGCGTACTCGATCGTAGACCCCGGATAATTAACCGCCTTAAATCTCGACCCTGTCATCCAATTATACAAAGTCGTCTTTCCCGAATTCGGACACCCCACTAAGGCAATAAATTTTGGTCTGGATTCTAGAGCTGAATTTTCGTTCGTTACTAAAGCTTCAGGATGACAAACAGCGCTCATATTCGGATACACCTGGCTTCTTCTTTTCGAAGAGCCACCCACGCATCCCCCACACCCACAATGACCGGATCTCCAAAAGGCAAGACCCTCAAAAGACTCACTCGTTCTCCTCTTGAAAAGCCCATCTCCTGAAGACGCGCTACAAAAACATCTTCGCCAATGAGATCTTGAACCACACCCTCAAAACCTTCTTTTTGTTCTATCAAGCTCATATTTTATAATTGATAACTATTATCAACTAGGAACCTAGCCTCAATCTTAAAAGGATACAAGAGGTCGAATGGGTTTTTAAAAGGAAAACGAGAAATCAGCCTAAGAAGCCCATTCACCGGATTTAATACCGAATCCCACTTCCAAAATCGAGTGTCGGGGAACCCTGACGATTCCTCGGTCGAATAATATCCGTCTGCCACCAAAGATCTTCTCGCTTAATACGAAAATGTTCCATTCGAGCCGCCAGTTCAATAATAGAATAAACATTATCCGGACCGACACTCATTAAAAGCTCGTCTTTGGATTTTGCGGTATTCGCCCATTCATGCACCTGCCCCCAACTTTCTGGAAAGGTTCTCCACTCGGTCGTTTGATCGAGAAAGCCCCTTAATAAAATCGCCAGAGCCTCCTTTTCTCGTGGAGCCATAATTTCGGATCTGATCTGGTGCTGAATAATATCCGATCCGGGCCCTTCTCTTTCATCCAAAGCATAATAATCATTAACCTTATAATCAGAAACGATCATCAGCCTTAAAATTTTTTCATTTTCAGCGGTAAGAACTGGAATGGGAAACACATCAAAAATGGGTTTTTTCCCCGAGCGATATTTCTGAATATAATCCAAGGCAATCCCGGCATAGATTTCCCCTTTATCGTCATCTTCCGCTTTCCGGCGAATTTTCGAGTCAATCTCGAACAGACTCCCCTCGAATCCCCAAATATGAATATCGTTTTCATTGGGCGAAATTTCAATGCCCAGACTTTCACCAACCTCCGACGCGAGCTCCAAAAGACCGACATTTCTAATATCAAACAGCCGGCGCTCAGCGCTCTCAAAGGAATATCCCATACGCATCGCCTCTTGAATGGTCTTGAAATTTGTCTTCGACAATTCAAATGAATAGGCTTTTAAGAGCTCTTGGCTGACTTTATAAAAATATTTTTGAAGATGCCCTTGAAAGCGCACGCTCAGTTCTGCTTCTCCTATTTCCTCAAAAACTTTTAAGTCCAAAAACGAAAGTTTGAGTTGGGCATATTTTTCGTATCGCTGATCCGGGCTATAACCATTGGTTCGTTTTTTATAAGAATCAACAATTTCATTCCACCTTGGTTCAATACGTTCAAGCGCCTGGCGATACTCGGGGATCTTGGCCGTCGATTCCAGGCGCGGCCTTCCAAAAAATCCTCCGTTTTCGACATAATAATGAATTCCATAATCCTTTAGTTCTGAAAGGTAAGAGCGCCGAAGATAAAGAGGATTAAGAGCGTCAAAAATCACTTCCGTAATCTGCTCGTCGTCTTCGGGGATTTTAGTTCTGGGAATATAAATACGTACAGGTTCCCACGGCGACTTATCCAATAATTGAACGTACTTGATCGTCGACGGATATCTCGAATTGAAATCCACCGTAAATCCTCGATTTGCATAAAGATACGCATAAAGACCCTCGCCCGTTTGAAGGGGCACTTGCATCGAATATTGTGAGACTGATTCTTGAACTCTCGCTAACACCAATCGTAGTTGACGAAGGGTCTCTGCCAACACGGAATTTCTGTCTTCATAAGGACCGTTATCTTCAAATGAAATTCTAATGTCTTCAAAATCAATCAAGGGTCGATAAGAGCTGTAGTCTGACGATTGATTACTCGATGATGCCTCCCCCACATTCCATTTAACCCTCAATTCAGGATAATTTTTTAAAAATTCATTCAATTGATCGCGAACAACCTGAACATAAGCATCAAATTCGATTTCAGCTCTCTTTGGATCCTGGGGATTCTGATCGATGAATTTATTTTTGACGGATTCAAAATGATCGTCGATCAACGCATCGTCCACTTGCCCCCAATGATAAAAATTTTCCAAGTCGAAAGTTAATCCCGAAAGCATTTTAATTTTGTACAGAATGGCTGCCCGCCGGCCTAAAAAAGGGTCCATCATTTCCATGGTGGCGACTTCATGAGCGAGCTGACGTTTGGCAAAATCGATTCGTTCCGATCTTAAACGGGTGTAGGTTTCTTTGGCGGCCATCTGAAGATTAAGTATTCGGACCATCGCCGCCGCCAAAAGCATATGCCGCCTATCAATCTTTAAAAGAGGATTCCATTCTTTAAGATCGTGTAAGGCAAGATCCATCTCGAACGCCGACAAGGCTTCTCCCCTTAGTGACTGAATATAAAAAGGCGGACCTTCCAATGAAAGTTTCTTAAGTGGAGAGTGCCGATTCCAAATATTTCCGGTTTCCTTTTGCCGCTGCTTAATCGAATCGGATATTTCCGGTTCAAAATAAAGGTAAAGTCCGGTCGGAGCTCCCGGCGAGCTGACTTCGCGGCCTGGATCTGATGGGGCGGTCGAATCCTGAGCGTACGCACAAACAGAAACACTCAATACAAGTAACGGAAGCGAAAGAACTCGCCTAAAAGACTTGAGTGTTTGAATGCTTATGATTCTCATCATAGAATGAATTCCATCCAAAATCCGGTCCCTCTTATCACGTAACCTTCAAACCCACAAGGTGGGTAAGATATCTGCGTCCGGTTTAGTGTTTAAAAAAAAAGCGGCCGATTCCCTAAGAATCAGCCGCTATCACTAGGAATGAAAGTTACGAAAATTAGTTTTCGTTCTTCGTTGGAGAAACATCCACAAGACTTGGACTAACAGAAAGTTTCGCATAAACATTCTCTGTTTCGTCTCCAGCATCGGGTCGAACAAATTCAACGCCAAGGGCAAACATGATGTTTTCCGCCACGGCATAACCCGCACCAAGTCGATAGATGACGTCACTCGTCGAGCCATTATCAAGCCAACCCGCTCCCACAAATGGAGTGATTCGATCGATTTGATAGGCCAAAGAAACTTCCGCGCCCGTTTCATCGTCATCGGAAGCTTCCGTATCCATGACATAACCTTCTCCGGAAATCGTTAAAGAACCAATATTAGCTCTTACGCCCCCAGCATAGGTTGTGTTGGCACCTGGTTGATCTCCCGAAAGGGCTCTCGTATAGGTAATTCCGTCCTTAACATCCACATAAGAAAACCAAACGGTTAGGTTGTTGCCATCACCGAGAAGGTCCGCGAGTGTTGTTCCGACGTTAACAGCCCAACTATCTCCACCGTCTTGGGTAATGTTTTCGTTGCTGTCGTTGTTGTATCCCAACCAATCATAACCGAAGTTCACGATTTCGACGCAGATGTTTCCAAAAAGGTGAGCCTGAACCTTGATCAAGTCTTGTTGGCCAAGTTCTCGATGAATCAAAGTGCTTAAACCCGGAGTCCAAGCATGAAAGGTTGTTTGTCCAAGTTGATTAACGCTATCACGACCGACAACGATCGTTACAGCGGCCATTTCTTTCCCATCTTTGCCATAAGCAAAGGGGGTCACAATGGCTCTAGCTGTCGAAATAACGTCTGGATCTAAATTGCTTGTAATTCCATTCGATCGAGTTTTGGTTTCATCAAAATCGCTATTGACCGACGAATTGATTAATTCCGAGGGGTTAATTCCCAACTCAAACGCCACAATTCCAAGATCAAATGCAGCCGTGATCACAACATCGCTCAAAGCGCCAGACTCAAGGTCACCAAATTGCCCATAAAGACCGCCTTGGGCACCAACGGAAAAACTTCCACCATTTCGTGCTCGCGGAAGAAGTTTAAATCCGTCAGTAACCTGATCAGATTTGGATTCTCCCCAGTTAATTTGGACTCCCGTGGGAACAGATGACTCAAAGCCCGGTAATGAGCTTTCTTCGTTTGTCTTTGAATCGTCAGCAAACAAATTGCCGACCATTAAAAGAGCAACAATAACAGCATATGGCTTCATACCACACACCTCCTACTTTTTCCTCCCCGCCGTGGATATCCCACCTGAAATACCCTGTGAACTGGCCTATTATGCAAGAGTCGTGCCAACCCTATAAAAAATCTGGCCAACCCTTATAGAACCAGTCTTCATGACTTAAAAGAAGGCTGGCGCAATGTGTCAACGCTTATTAAATATATTTTTGCGACACCAATGTCCCTCTTTAAACGGCACTTCTGCGACATCGAAGTCTCAAATCGAAGGCCA
>CAZSZT010000081.1:0-7065 GCA_964611175.1 uncultured Bacteriovoracaceae bacterium | reverse complement strand
AGCGGCTCACGATACAATCACCATTTTAATGGGCGGTCGGGCTGCCGAGGAGATCGTCTTTCCAGATGTGACAACGGGGGCTGGCAACGATATCGAACGTGCCACGGAAATTGCCAGACGAATGGTTACCGAGTGGGGAATGTCCCAAAAAATCGGTCCCATCTCATTGTCAAAAAAAGAAGAACACGTCTTTTTGGGTAAGGAATTTGGAACCGGTCGAGAATTCAGCGAGAAAACGGCAGTTGAAATCGATGAAGAAATTAAACGAATTCTTCTCGATAACTACACGCGAGCCCGAAATCTCCTCAAAGGAAATATTGAAAAGCTTAAGCGGCTTGCCGACGTTCTTTTAGAGCGCGAAACCTTGGAAGGCGCCGAAATTGACGCCGTCATTAATGGAACGGTATTGGCTCCCGTTGCGTGCCATTCCTTAAAATCCATCCTTTAGATGAAATTTGAATTCGGCTAGGCTGTGAAGGCCTATGTTGAAGTGGGAAATCATAACTCAATGGTTTTGGGATTTTTTTTCACTTTTACGATGGGCGGATATCCTCGACGTTCTCCTCATTGCGGTTTTGGTTTATCGAGTTTTGGTTCTGATGAAGGGAACCCGAGCGGGGCAGGTCTTAATTGGCATGGCCCTTATTGGAGTGATTTATTGGACAGCTGTATGGAGCGAAATGAGAACCGTTGCCGCCGCATTAAATTATGTCTTTGAAAATATCGTTATTATTTTAGTGATTCTTTTTCAGCAGGACATACGCCGAGTTCTGTCGCAGGTGGGGCGAGCGTCGATCTTTAAATCTCAGGATTCTCTCCATGAAAGTCAAATGCTCGAGGAATTAGTCAAGAGTTGTATTTCCATGTCGAATAAGAAAATCGGAGCTCTGATGGTTCTTGAGAAGCAGGCAGATGTTTTGGATTTTGTGGAGCCCGGAACCATTATCGATTCTCATATCTCGAAGGAAATGCTGACGTCTATTTTTCTTCCGGTTTCCCCTCTTCACGATGGCGCCGTTTTGTTGAGGAAAGGTCGTATTTATATGGCGGGCTGTTTTTTGCCTTTAACTCTTAATCCTTCGGTATCAAAATCCGTTGGAACTCGGCATCGGGCGGCAGTCGGGTTAACGGAAGAAACAGATGCCTTGTGCATCGTGGTATCGGAGGAAAATGGATCCGTCTCATTGGCGGCTGGGGGGCGAATCACTCATAACTTGGATGCCGCACAACTTCGTAAAATGTTACTGGAATTAGTTTAATGGTTAAACAGATCAAGAACTTTTTTAGTTGGTTGTCTTCTCGAGTGGGTTTGCAGGCCTTGTCCGTCCTCATTGCTTTGATCGCCTGGGTTTTTGTCAATGCGGGACAAGGCCACCAAGATCGACGTAACTTAAAACTTCAATTTGTGCAGATGCCGACAGGTCTTGCGTTTCAGCGAATGCCCATTCGAGAAGTGATGATCGATTTATCCGGGCCGCTCTACAAATTGCGTTCCTTACAGGACGACGACTTGGTTTATCTCGTGGATTTATCCACGGCACGAACGGGGGTGAACCGATTTGAAATCGATCCCCATTCGCTTCGTTTGCCGTCGGATATTCAAGCGTCTCGACCTTCTCCGAAGGTTTTTCAAGTTATTTTGGAAGAGATGATTGGAAAGGAAGTTCCTCTAAAGCCCGTATTTCTTGGAAGTTTGAGGCCGGGGTTAATGGTGTCCGGAGTCAATATGAATCCATCGAGTGTGGCTGTTTCGGGGCCGAGATCGATGGTTTCTAAATTGTCGGAAATGGAGGTCGTTATTCCATTGAATGGAAAAACATCTTCCTTTTCGTTAACCGTCGAACCCAAGGTCAATTTTCCGGAAATCGAATTGAATCAAAAGGTCACCGTCGTCGTCGATATTTCGGGGGTCAAGGAAACCAAGGAGTTTAAGGATGTGCCGGTTGCTTTGGTGGACACTCGAAAGGATATTTTCTTTAAGCCGATGACGGGGATCGTGATGGTCGAGGGACCTCCCGGGGAGCTCCAACGATTGTCGAAAAGTATCAAAATTCGTTTGGAAACAAGGGGCTTGAAGAGGGGACGTTATCTGATTCGTGCCCAGGTGGATTTGCCTCAAAACACTCGGCTCATTTCCGTTGAGCCAAGAAACTTTATGGTGGAAGTGACTCAATGAAAAATAGATCTAAAGAGCGACGTTTATTTGGAACAGATGGAATTCGGGGCGTGGCCAATGTCTACCCGATGACCGGTGAGGTCGCGATGAAGCTCGGACGCACGCTCGTTTACGTTCTTCGGTCACGGATGAAAGTGGAACATCCGCGTATTATTGTTGGAAAAGATACTCGTCTTTCGGGCTATATGTTGGAAACAGCGTTAACGTCAGGAATTACAAGTATGGGGGGGCATGCACTTTTGCTTGGCCCCATACCGACACCCGGCGTTTCGTATTTGATACGAAGCATGCGCGCGCATGGCGGCGTGATGATTTCGGCGAGCCATAATCCTTATCAAGACAACGGATTGAAAGTTTTTGGAATGGATGGGTTTAAGCTCGATGATTCCTTGGAAGCCGATCTGGAGCATCTCATGATCCATGACGATGAAGTGACGGCGCTTCGACCGAGAACAGAGGAATTAGGTCGAGCGAGACGCCTGGACGATGCCCTGGGACGATATTTGACGAATCTTAAAACGCTGTTTCGTCAGGATTTTGATTTGAACGGGAAGAAAATTGTTTTTGATGCGGCCAATGGAGCGGCTTACGATTGCGGCGTCAAACTCTTTGAAGAATTGGGCGCTGAGGTTACGGCTTTAGCATGTAAGCCGAATGGAATGAATATCAATGCTCAGTGCGCTCAGGAAAATTTGCAAGAAATGAGCGAGACCATTCGAAGAACAAAAAGTGATATGGGGATTGCCGTCGACGGAGATGCCGATCGTTTACTGGTGATCGATGAGTTTGGAAATTCCGTTTCCGGGGAGCATATTCTGTTTGGAATGGCTTGTTTTATGAGAGACTCGGATCGATTAAAGGGACATTCGATTGTGACGACGATGATGGCGAATCAAGCCTTAGAAATGGCTCTCCAGAAGGAAGGCATTTCCGTTGTCCGGACTCAAGTGGGAGACCGATACGTCGTAGAAGCGATGAAAAAAAATGGGTGGGTCTTAGGCGGAGAAACTTCCGGACATTATATCTTCTTGGATCAGAATACGACCGCGGACGGTTTGTTTTCAGCTCTAGAAATTCTTGCCCTCCTTCATCGAAAGAAAACAAAAGCTTCCGATCTTCATAAGAGTTTTAAACTCCTGCCTCAAAAACTCGTGAGCGTTAAGGTGAAGGACCGTATTCCTTTGGAAAACGTTCCGGAAGTTCATGAAGCCATTCAAAAACTCGAAAAAAAATACGATAAACAAGGACGAGTTTATATTCGGTATTCGGGGACGGAAATTTCTCTTCGGGTGATGTTGGAGGGGCCGGAGGCTTCGGCGATCGAACAAGACGTAAACGAATTAACAACTTTAATTCAACGAGCCCTTGGCTAATGCTCGTTCGCTTGGGCGTCAATATCGATCACGTCGCCACTCTTCGCGAAGTTAGAAAAACCTCGTACCCCGATATTTTAGAAGCTTGTCGCGCCGTCATCAAAGGCGGGGCCGATCAAATCACGGTGCATCTTCGAGAAGATCGCCGGCATATTCAGGAACGGGATGTAAAAGCGTTACTCCGATATTCCAGAAAACCGGTTAATCTTGAAATGGCCTTTGTTTCTGAAATGATCGATTTCGCCTGCCGGTGGAAGCCGTATTCCGTTACCTTGGTTCCTGAGCGAAGAGCGGAAATGACGACCGAGTCTGGGCTGAACTTAAAGCGCCTTTTGAAAAAAAAAAGAGACGTGAAAAGACTTCAAAGAAAAACAAGAGTCTATGGCTTTGTGGATTCTTCCATTGAACAAGTCAAATACGCCGAGGATCTTGAGCTTCAGGGGCTTGAATTTCATACGGGAGAGCTGGCTCATTCATGCGAACGTGGAGACTCAAAATTCGTAAAAATCGAAATGACGAAATTGCAGCAAGCGGCCGATTATGCATTTCAGTTAGGAATGGAAGTAAAGGCTGGTCATGGTCTGACGTTGGAGAATTTGAAATATTTAAAAGGGGTTTCAGGTTTAAGCGAGCTTAATATCGGTCATTCTATTGTTGCACGCTCGGTATTCATTGGACTTGAAGAGGCGACTCGGGAAATGAAAGAGAAAATTAAAAATTTAGCTTTATGATTCCCTTTGTTACGGCCCGAGAAATGTCAGCACTTGATCGAAAGACGATGGAATCGAAAAGAATCTCGTCTTATCAACTCATGGATCTTGCAACAGATGCTCTTTTAGAAAAAATTTTATCGGACTCTCGCGTCAGGGGAAGCATTGGTATTTTATGTGGACCTGGAAATAACGGGGGAGACGGCTATCGACTGGCAGAAAAGTTACGATCTTTGAAATTCCGGGTTTGGGCCTATGAGGTTTTAGAGGCGAATTCTCCAGATTGTCGAAAAGCGAAAAAGGAATTTCGCGGAAAAATTTATAAGGATCAAATTCCGGAAGCCGATGTTTTTGTCGACGCGATTTTTGGCTATTCAGGAAGAACGGATCTTCCGAAAGTTGTTTTAGATTCATTAAGGAAAGTAAATCGAGCAAACGCTTATCGGTTAAGTCTTGATATTCCAACGGGAGTTTCCGCAGAAGAAGGTTGTGCTCATCCAGACTCCTTTTACGCTGATCGAACGTTAAGTATTGGTTTTCCAAAGACCGTATTTATATTGGAAGAGGCGGCGGAATTTTTGGGAGAAGTTGTTCACGTCGGAGATTTTTTTAGTCGACCGGTGTCTCCTAAAATTTTTGCTATTGAAAATAGGGATTTTTCTTTTTCAAAATGGCCGAGAGCGAAATACAAATCTCATTTTGGAAAATTAGGAGTCATCGGAGGTTCACCGTCGATGCCAGGCGCTGCTATTTTAGCAGCGGAGGCAGGGCATCGAGTGGGGGCTGGGTATGCCAGTTTATTTTTTGCTCGCCAAGGCCCTTTACGCATGAGTATTGCAAAAGCTTCTTTTTTATATCATCAAAAATGGAAGTGGTCGGACCTCAAAAATCAAACCGCTCTTGTGATGGGTCCGGGGGGAATTCCAAAATCGAAAATTCCGTATTCTCGTTTATCGATGCCGATGGTGATAGATGCCGACGCTTTTTCGGGCTGGAGGGGGAGAGCACCAAAAACCGCTGGACCTTGCCTTTTAACTCCGCATCCTGGGGAAGCCGCAAGACTTTTGGGGTGGTCCGTGGAAAAGATTAAGGCAAACCGACAGGCAGCTTTAGAAGCTTTAGTCACAAAGACGAGACAAAATGTGTACCTAAAAGGCGCCCCAGGCCTACTTATGCTCTGGGGTGACGGAGTAAAATCGGGTTGTCTGGGTGACGGAGTCAAAGATTTAAAGTGTTATGTCAACTTGTTGATTAATCCCGTATTTTCGAAGGCCGGGTCAGGGGATATTTTGGCCGGGATCTTAGGTGGGTTTTTAGCTCAGAGACCCCATGAATTTAAGAAGAGCATTCTGTCGGGCCTGATCTTTCAGTCAACCGTGGGGCACATTCTTCGGGAGAAACGAGCGAGTCTTTCGAGTGATCAGCTCGATGTTTTTTCGGAAGCTTTTAGGAGACTCAAAAATGCAGGTTAATTCTGAAAATCATCTCGCGGAGATCGCTCACGAGTTTTCCAAGAAACTGAAATCGGGCGATTGGATTCGTTTAGAGGGTGAGTTAGGTGCCGGGAAGACGACTTTCATTCGAAAAGTTTTGATGGCTCTCGGGTATATAGATCCCGTGGTCTCACCGACTTATCCGCTTCTTGTGGAATACGAAGTCGAGGGGCAGAGGATCATTCATATTGATGGTTTTCGTTTGTCGCCAGGACAAGGAATGCCATGGGATTTTCATGAATGGTCAGACGCGATCGTATTTGTCGAGTGGCCCGAAAAGACATCCCTTCCTCAGGATCGCTTTCGTTATACCATTCGTTTAAGCCCTGGAAGCGCAACAGAAAGCCGTAACCTTGAAATTGTTGAGCACACCTAGATTCTCCTTCAAATTTGCGCTAAGAGAACAAAATCGTGGGTTTACATATTTTGAAATTTGGCGGAACGAGCGTTGGCTCTTTGAAGCGTATGGAGCATGTTGCCGATCTTGTTTCAGAACGTGCAAAATCTCACCAGGTGGTTGCCGTTCTTTCGGCCATGTCGGGAGAAACGGATCAGCTTGTCGAGCTCGCTCATACGTTTACACAATCTCCTAATACCCGCGAGTTTGATGTTCTGCTTCAGACCGGTGAGCAGAAGTCGGTGGCTTTATTGGCCATCTGCTTAATTTCACGAGGGCTAAAAGCTCGATCTTATCTTTCTTCTCAGGTTCCGATTCGAACAACTTGTGATCATACGAGTGCCCGAATTGAAGAAATTAATCCTGAGAAAATAAGAAAGGCTCTCGGGAATGGCGAGATTGTGATTATTCCTGGATTTCAGGGAATCACCGATGGCGGAGAACTCACCACTTTAGGACGTGGCGGAAGTGATACCACCGCCGTGGCGCTGGCCGCAGCGCTCAAAGCGGATGTTTGCGATATTTATACCGATGTCGAAGGTGTTTATACGACAGATCCTAATATCGAACCAAAAGCGCGAAAGATTTCGGTGATCACGTATGACGAGATGCTTGAGCTTGCATCGCTTGGAGCCAAAGTTCTTCAAACGCGATCGGTTGAATTTGCAAAGAAATACAAAGTTCCAGTTCATGTTCGAAGTACATTTAAGGATGTGCCCGGAACCTGGGTCGTAGAGGAGTCGAATCTTATGGAAGCCTTAGTTGTTTCAGGAATTACATATACGAAGAATGAGGCCAAGGTGGTCGTCGAAGGGATGCCCGATCGAGTGGGAATTGCCGCCGATCTCTTTAGTCGAATTGGAGAAGCTGGAATCTCGGTGGATGTGATCGTTCAGAACGTTTCAAAAGATGGAAC
>CAZSZT010000080.1:0-7081 GCA_964611175.1 uncultured Bacteriovoracaceae bacterium | reverse complement strand
AAGCGACAAAATATTAATGAAATCTGCCACTTAATAAGATTTCATTGACGCATAGCAGCATATCCCCTTATCATTAATTATAGTGCATTCGGGTTTTAGCGCTACACCAACGGAGGGGGAGAAACCTCATGAGATGTTTGAAATGCTTTGTTTTTTGTTCAATGATATCGGCATTTCTCATCGATCATTCAGCCGTAGCCGAAACCACTCAATTTAACGACGATTCTTGTCTTCACATTCCCCCGGAAATTTCGGCACAGACGATACCTTGGAATGAAGAATTTCGTGGTCATCAACCTCAGGGGTCCGGCGATATTACCCTCTATGGCTGGATCGCAGCCTGGGTTACGCGGAATCTGCGCCCGAGTCATCAGTCTCTTCCGATTCTCATCCCCCTTGATAAGGCCAGAGTGGACACTTTATCAAGCGTAGGGGAAAGGATCGGATACACACGTTCCGATGGAACCTACCAAACAGGCGTCCCATCCGGGCCCGTCCGCGTGGGATCTGATCTGGAATCTCCAGATTTTAGGGTTCAAACCGCTCTGGATGGCTCGGGTACCCGCGTGCTGCCGAATTGCCAATCCTCCCCTTGCCCGAACATACACCGGGAAGAAGTTGTTTGGAAATTTACACCACCGCTTCAGCAATTGGCGTATAAACAGAATTTTATCCTCGCTGATGAAAGCATGGCGTACGGCCAGGGTGTAACCGAATACACCTTGGCGTCGGCGAATGCGTATGTTCACACTCAGCAAACCATCGAATGGATTCGAGCGGTCGACCCCATATGGGAACCTCGTCGAAACCAGAATATTCCAAGACTCAGCGTGACCACGAATATTAACAGCACTCTTTGTAATGCCTATTACGACTCAAATTTGAACCAAATGTTATTTATAAAAAGCACGAATCTTTTTGAAGAATGTCCCAACACCGCCTACTCCACGATTATTCGCCATGAACTAGGCCATGCTTTTGTGACGACCTTGAGGAATTTAGTCCCAGAACCCAATGATTTTCCGGGTTTTCACGAAGGGGTAGCGGACACTCTTTCCATTCTATCGCTTGATACCCACTGCGCTGGTCTTGATTTCGCGGGAAATGGTACGGGTTGTTTCAGAGACTACTCCCAAAACTTTTATCGATGGCCGGTTCAAAACAGCAGTTCCCATATTCGTGGGATGGCTTTGGCGGGAGCTTTCTGGGACTTACAGGTTGCGCTCAAGGGAATGTACAATAACAATCCCCAGCAAGGCCTTGAGGTTTCTCGAAATTTATTTATTAAAGCCATGCAACGAAATGACACCGGTTATGACCCCGGAATTGGGGATGATGTTCTTGAGGCGGATCGAGAACTCTATCCACAAGTCCAGCGATATTCGACACATGCCGATCTTATTCGCTCGATCTTTAGCGCCAGGGGATTATTGTCGGATTGATAGAAAAATCACTTCGCCTTTTTAGACTCTACCCCTGTTGCTGCCACAGGCACTGAAGGTTTCTCAGCAGAGGCTTCTCGATTAATTCCCGCTTTTTCGTAAACGGCTTTCATAATCGCTTTTTCCGTATTGGGATTTTCCTTAAGGAATTGAATGACGTTCTCCCGACCTTGGCCGACTTTCTGATCCTGATAAGAATACCAAGAACCGGATTTCTCCAAAATATTTTGCTCCGTCGCCATGTCCACAATTTCACCTCTTCGAGAAATCCCGTGGCCGAATAAAATATCGAATTCCACTCGCTTGAAGGGGGCAGCAACTTTATTTTTCACCACTTTAACTTGCGTACGATTTCCAACGACCTCTTCGCCCACCTTAATGGCACTGGTTCGTCGAATATCTAAACGCACGGAACTATAAAACTTAAGAGCATTTCCGCCGGTTGTTGTTTCAGGATTTCCAAACATGATTCCTATTTTCATACGAATTTGGTTAATAAAAATCAGAATGGTCTTTGATTTGGAAATAGTTCCCGTTAACTTTCGAAGGGCTTGGCTCATGAGCCTTGCCTGAAGGCCCATATGGCTATCTCCCATATTGCCTTCGATTTCCGCCTTGGGAGTTAAGGCAGCCACGGAATCCACAACGATCATATCGACGACTCCAGAACGAATCAAAGCATCAACAATCTCTAACGCCTCTTCGCCCGTATCGGGTTGAGAAATAAGAAGATCTTCCACCCTTACGCCCAAAGCTCTCGCATAATTCACATCAATGGCATGTTCCGCATCCACAAAGGCGCAAACACCTCCCCGCTTTTGGCATTCGGCGACGGCATGTAAAGTAAGCGTTGTTTTGCCAGACGATTCAGGTCCGTAAATTTCGATGATTCTTCCCCGCGGAAGTCCACCAACTCCTAACGCAATATCCAATCCCAGCGATCCCGTAGAAACGACATCCGTGGTTGGAACAATAGCATTGTTCTCTCCAAGACGCATAATGGAGCCCTTGCCAAATTGTTTTTCGATCGATGTAACGGCTAATTCCAGCGCCTTCAGTTTTTCAGCGCTTAAAGTATTCGATGATGAAGTCGATGGAGATGCTTTTGAACTTGATGTTTGAGTTGTTGCCAATGGAATATCCTCCTGCTGAGTCCGATGATTTTTTATCTTGAGCTTTTTGCTCCTTGAGGCAGGAAACTCCCTCAAGGGCCCCCTTGTAAAGCAATTGTTTTTGTCAGGCCGCGTTAAAGAGGCGGCTGCTATTTAAGAATTACCGATCCTCGCCGGAATCTTCTTGGAATCCTTCTCCGAATTCGTCTTCATCCTCATCATCTTCATCTTCTTCACCGAAAAGACTTTGATCGTCTTCCGCTCCAGAAGCTTCTTCTTCGTCACTGTATTCATCCTCATCCAGGGGCTCATTCTCATCGTAGGAATCCAAAGGCCCTAACTCATCTTCCATATCTTTTCGTTCCTCGTACCATTTCATCTGGATGGCTTCTAAAAGCTTTTCATTCGATTTTTTGGGATCATCTGAAAATTCGGGAAGTTTCGTGATATACCGATGAAGATCCGTAAACCTTAGCTTTAACGGATCCATATCTGGATAAAGATCAATCAAACGAAATGCAATGTCTTCTACACTTGTCCATTTAAGTTTTAATTTTGGCACCGCCATTTTTCCCCAACTTTCTCTTTTCTCTTTCTTTAAATTATTTCCAAATGATTTCCTCTATTCCGGATATCTCACGATCACCGAACCAGACTTAATACGAGACTGACACCCGAGACGAGATTTTTCGTCAAGCTTATCGTTTGCTTCTAATAAACCCCTTTCGTCCTCGGCCATGGGGCTAAGGTTAGAAAGACCTTCTTCGATCCAAACTTGGCAGGTTGTGCAGGCGCAATTACCCCCGCAATCGTGATTTAAGGGGATATGATGTGAAACCGCACACTCTAAAATAGTCGTTCCCTCAGGGACTTCAAAAGTTTCCCCTGTATTTTTAAAGGTCATCTTTGGCATAAACGTCAGTTAAAACTACCGTCCTAGAGTTTTCAAGTGGGTTTAAAGCTCTCTTTTAGACTATTGGTCATAATGGCGTCCGCCAAATCAATCGCGGCAAGATCAAGCTCCTTGGTTCGCACCACGATGATGTCGGAGATAGCCCCCTTCATATCCTCTCGAAGAGCTTTCAGGATAGGATCGAGCTTCGTTCTTTGCTGAATTTTAAAGGATTTATCTAAAAGGGGGCTCTGAAGGGCCTTCTCCGTAGCCCTAATCGTGGCCTCTGCCTGATTTCTCGCCTCAATAAGGACTCTTTGATGAATATCCCGTTCCGCATTTTTCCATGCATCCGCCAGCATCCTTTCAACTTCGTTATCCGAAAGCCCAAAACTGGGTTTGACTTCCAACTCTGCCAATTCTTTCGTTTTCATATCCAAAGCCCTCACCTTTAAGATCCCATTGGCATCCATCATGAATGTGACCTCGATCTTTGGAATTCCTGCGGGGGACGGAGGAATTTGAAGCTGGATTTGGCCAAGACTTCGGCAGTCGGCAACCAAATCTCTTTCACCTTGAAGAACGTGAATGTCGACGCCTGTTTGATTATCTGCAGATGTCGTAAAATACTCAGAAGCCGTAGCGGGAATCGTTGAATTGCGTGGAATAAGCTTTGTTACCACTCCTCCCATGGTCTCGATCCCCAATGAAAGAGGAACCACATCAAGTAATAAGGTTTTCTTCATTTTTCCGGCTAAAATGGCCCCTTGAATGGCTGCACCGAGCGCCACGACTTCATCGGGATTAAGGGAGGTATCCGGTGTTTTTTCAAAAAAAGTTCCCACCATTTCTTGAACCAAAGGAACCCGAGTCGCACCCCCAACCAGAACAATATGCGCCATCTCATTCGCACGAAGCCCCGCATCGATTAAAGCTCTCCGACAGGCTTCGAGACTTCGCTCAATAAGGGGTTTAAAGAGATTTTCGATATCGGAGCGTCGAACTTTTCCTGTCCATTGAATTTCATTAGCCCAATGGAGAATTACCGACGTTTCCGTTTCGATACTTAAAACTTTCTTCGCAGATTCCAATTGGCTCATCAGGAGGGCCTTATCGGCGTCCGAAGAGGGTGCCTTTCCCATTTTTTTTACCATCCAGCCATAAAGAGCCTGATCGAAATCATCCCCCCCTAAGTTCGTATCCCCATGCGTCGCAAGAACTTCAAAGACTCCGGAAGTCACCTTCAAAATAGAAATATCGAAAGTGCCTCCGCCTAAATCATAAACGGCAATGAGTTCCTGTTTTTCAGATTTTCCCAAACCAAACGCTAAAGCCGCCGCCGTGGGCTCATTGATAATTCTCACGACTTCAAGACCCGCCAACCTTCCCGCGACGGCGGTTGCCGAGCGCTGTCCGTCATTAAAGTAGGCGGGAACCGTGATCACCGCCTTGGTAAGAGGACGACCCAAGGCATTTTCAGCGACGAATTGACAACGTTTTAAAATCTCGGCGCTTAACTCGATGGGAGTATAAATTCTTTTTCCCATTCGGATGCGAATCATTTCTTCGGTTGAAGGGCTGAAATCAAAAGGAAGATGAATGAACTCTAAATCTCTCCGCCCTTTTCCCATCAAACGTTTAACGGAATAAAGCAGATGCTTTGGATCCAAGGATTTAAGGGTTTTGGCTCTTTGCCCGACGGTCTGAACACGTCCTTCCGAGTCAAAGCTGATCACCGAAGGAATCAACGAAGAATCCCCGTCCTTTAAAATTCTCGGTTTGGAGTTTTCGGAAATAGCCACGAGCGAATGGGTTGTGCCTAAATCAATTCCAAGAATGATTTCATCCGGGTTCGAAGACGAGGAAGCCGACATTAGAGTTTTTCCATCTTTAACAGAAGATCGCGCAACATCGATTGTGCATAAGAATTTTCCAAAACAATGGCTTTTATCTTTTCAAGCACACGTTCTCGTTGATCTTGATTCTCATCATATTCTTTAAAAAAACTTAGGAGTTTGTTATGGCGAGTCTTTCCTTCCTCTTCAAGTCTCTTTTGTAAATCTCGAAGGGCCTCTCGATCCTCGATCTCTTGGGTCTCGAAATAAAATTCAGCAAGAGCCGTTGGAATTTTACTGGCGTGGTCCACTCCCTGAACCTCCTTTGTAACGTAATGCGCCCTTTGCCAAGGATCTCGAAGTGTTTTATAGGCTCGGTTAAGCTCCGCTGCTTGCGAGATCGCATCAGCCTCAGGATGAAGATCTGGATGCACTTGAAAGGAACGCTCATAAAATCTCTTTTCAAGTTCCGAGAGATCAAGATCTAAGCGGACGGGATCAATTCCTAAAACTTTAAAATACTTCATCAGGCAGAAAAGGATGTACCACAACCGCACGACCTTTTGGCATTAGGATTTTGAAACGTAAATCCGGCGCCATTAAGACCGTCCTGGTAGTCAATGGTAATCCCTTTAAGAAAAAGAGCCGATCGAGGGTCAATCAAGACTCGAAGACCTTCTTGCTCAATAATCGAGTCCCCTTCCGCTGGAGTTTTTTCAAAAGCCATCTTGTAGGAAAGGCCCGAACACCCTCCGCCAACAACGGACACACGAAGAGCGGCGCCTTCGGGTTGATTTTCTTTTTTCATCAATCTCCGAATTTGTTCACGGGCCGATTCGGTTACTGAAATTAAATCTTCCGCCATGGCATTCACCTTCCAGGCTTTTTATTTTGATAGTTATCAATCGCCGATTTAATCGCGTCCTCCGCCAAAACAGAGCAATGAATTTTCACGGGGGGCAAACTCAATTCTTTGACGATTTCCATATTCTTTATTTTTTGAGCTTCTTCGAGGGTTTTACCTTTCAACCACTCGGTTGCCAAGGAAGACGATGCAATCGCCGACCCACATCCAAAAGTTTTAAATTTAGCATCTTCAATCACCTGGGTTTCAGGATTCACTTTGATCTGAAGCTTCATGACATCGCCACATTCCGGAGCCCCAACAATCCCCGTCCCTATGGTCGGATCTTTTGAATCGAAGGATCCAACGTTTCGTGGCTTTTCAAAATGATCAATCACCTTTTTTCCGTATGACATAAACGATCCTTTATCAGTGTGTTTTCCATTTCACCGATTTTAAATCAATTCCTTCCTTAGCCATCTCGTAAAGCGGGGACATCTCTCGAAGCCGACTGACCGCCTCAACCGTGCGCTCAATTGTATAATCGACGTCCTCTTTCGTCGTATAGCGACCCAACCCAAAACGAAGGCTTGAATGCGCCAAATCATCGCCCACGCCAATCGCTTTCAAAACATACGATGGCTCGAGACTGGCACTCGTACAAGCCGAACCCGATGAAACCGCAATTTCGGGCATCGCCATCATCAGGGCCTCTCCTTCCACATAAGCAAAACTTAAATTAAGGTTATTCGGCAAACGTTGAGTCGGATGGCCATTTAATTTCACATCATCGAGCTTCGATCTAATTCCCTCGTGAAGACGATCTCGAAGGTTTCGAATTCTCTCCGATTCTGTTGGCATGAGTTGTTTGGCAAGTTCAGCCGCCTTTCCGAAGCCAACGATGCCCGGAACATTCAAGGTTCCTGAACGCATCCCACGTTCGTGACCACCACCAA
>CAZSZT010000079.1:0-7084 GCA_964611175.1 uncultured Bacteriovoracaceae bacterium | reverse complement strand
AAACTTAAACCTACCGCCTTTCATCGCCAAGGTTTCATTCCCACATTTCATAAGTATTCCGGACAGATGTGCCATGGTGCCCTTCAAATCTGTGAAAACTTCAAAGATTTTCAGCCTCTTCGACATGCCGTGATTTTGCTTTGGATTTTTAGGCGTCTTTATAAAGAACTTTGGCAGTGGAAAGATCCCCCCTACGAATATGAGTATCAGAAACTCCCCATCGACATCCTTGCGGGCAGTGCGCAAATTCGAGACGTTATCGATACAGGCGGCTCTCTTCGGGATTTATTTAATCAATGGTCCGAAGATGAATCTTATTTTAAAAAAATACGAAAAGAATTTCTTCTCTATAAATGAGCACCAACGATTTTCATCAAATGAATGGGCTTTTAGGCTCAAGCTATCTTTATTTTATTTCCAAACACTTTCGTCGAGGCTTGATCTCGCTGCCATTAAACGAAGATTTAGAGGTTGCCAAAGACTGTCTTCGTTATTTTTCAAAGTCCGAATCGATTTATACATTTCCTGCTTTTGAACGTGGTTACGAGCCTGTTCGGGAAGAACCAGAGATTTCGGTTAAAAGAATCGAAACCCAGATGGAGCTCGCTCGAAATTCCGGTAAGGACATTTTTATTTTAAGTCATTTTGAGGCCCTCTCTCAAAAAGTCACCTCTCCAAAAGAAATACTTCAAGGATTATTAGAATTAAAAAGAGGCGGCTTCATCGAACGAGAGGAACTCATTCAAAAACTTCGTGAAAGAGGTTATCGACAGGACGACCTCGCTGAGGACCAAGGATTTTTTTCCATTCGTGGGCACCTTGTCGATATTTTTTCTCCCCATGAAACCCTCCCCCACCGGATTGAATTCTTTGGAGATGAAATCGTCTCCATCCGAACCTTTCATCCGGAAACGCAGCGCTCTTTGACGGAACTCGAACACCTCGCCATTCTTCCTTGTCGAGAAATCCTTATTTCAAAGGAAAAAATGAAATTGGCTAAAGAACGCCTGAAGAATCTGGGCGACGAAAGAGGTATTAGCCGGGAAGATCGTGAAAAGGTATTGGAAGATTTAGAGAATCAACGCGATGTTTTAGAAACCCACTGGCTTTTGCCCGCGTTTTCGAATTCCCTCGTTAGCCTTATCGATTATTTGCCCGAGGACTTTCCACGAATTTATGTCGATGAGTCGATCTCTCTCGCCGATGCTCGTAAAAATCATGAAAGAGATCATCAAGATTATGAAAGTTGTAATCGACTGGCTTTTGGCCCGTCCCTTCTCCTAGACGATCCCGAAAAACTCCTTTCCTACCCCCACCATTCCATTCAACGACTGGTGGGGGGGGCCGGCCTTACGTATCATGTCGAAACATTTGATCTCCTCCGGCCAAGACTTTTAAAGGCGAAATCTTTTGCACCCCTTATCGATCTCATTTTGGATCTTCAAGAAAAAATCATTCCCGTCACCCTCGTCCTTCAGGGCCCTAAAAGAAAAGAAGCGCTTGCCGAAGCCTTGTCCGACCGGGTTTCCGTGGAATGGACCTCTGGCCCCCCTTTCGATGGCTTTCAATCAAGCACCTTCCACCATGCCTGGATTACGGAAAAGGATATTTTTGGCGTACGAAGAAAGAGATCAGCTCTCTCGAAAAATACGACGGAAGAATTTTTAAGACAGTTTTCAGATTTAAAAGACGGCGATTATGTCATTCACGAGGACCACGGTATTGGAAAATTCAGGGGGCTTCGTAAACTCCATATTCATGGCGTTACATCAGAGCTGTTACTCTTAGAATACGCTGGGGCAGACAAACTCTATCTCCCCATTTATAAACTCGATAAAATTTCTCGATATATCAGCGAAGGCTATGCGCACCCTCGTTTGGATAAACTTGGATCCAAGACCTTTCAGAAGAAAAAGGCAAAAATTAGAAAGGATATTCTGAAGGTCGCCCATGAACTTTTGGATATTGCCGCTCAACGAAAACTTCACTCGATGGAACGAAAAACGATCGATCAAAAAGTCTATCAAGAATTTTGCCAATCCTTTCCCTATGAACTCACTCCAGATCAAGAAAATGCTATTTCAGAAATCGAAAACGATCTTAAGAAGCCATTCGCTATGGATCGACTGGTTTGTGGAGACGTTGGCTTTGGAAAAACAGAAGTCGCAATGCGTGCCGCGATCGATGAGCTTCTTCAAGGAAAGCAAGTGGCTTTGCTGGCTCCAACAACCCTTTTAGTGGAGCAACACCTTCGAACCTTTCAACGTCGATTCAATAACTTTTCGTTTCGCATTGAGCGTCTTTCGCGATTTGTTGGCCTCGCCGATCAAAAACGAATTTTAAACGATGTGAAGGCCGGAAAGGTTCAAATCCTCATTGGAACGCATCGACTTCTTCAGCCCGATATTCAGTTTTCAGATCTCGGGCTGCTGGTTGTCGACGAAGAACAACGCTTTGGAGTTAAACACAAAGAGAAAATTAAGAAGTGGAAAGCATCGATCGATGTCTTAAGTCTTTCGGCAACACCGATTCCGCGAACTCTTCAAATGTCCATTTTAGGCATTCGGGAACTGAGTTTAATCACTACGCCTCCCGATGTAAGACAAGCGGTTCGAACCCATGTGGGAACCTGGGATCCCGGACTCGTCCGTAAAGCCTGCCTTCGTGAAAAAGATCGTGGGGGTCAGATATTTATTGTGCATAATCGAGTTCAGAGCATTCAAAAATTTGCCGATCAGATTCGAAAGGTCGTGCCGGAATGCCGTTTGATCGTTGGGCATGGTCAGATGCCGGAAACGGAACTTGAAAAAACGATGTTTCAGTTTATCGATGGAAAAGTCGATATTTTAGTAGCCACGAGTATTATCGAAAACGGGTTAGATATTCCGAATGCCAACACCCTTATTGTCGATCATACAGAACTCTTTGGTCTTAGCGATTTATATCAGCTCCGGGGGCGAGTAGGCCGCGGGAGCCGAACGTCCTATGCGTATTTTTTGGTTCGGGAAGATACACCCCTTACCGTGGAGGCGTCCAAACGACTTCAAGTCATTCAAAGTTGTACAGAATTGGGCAGCGGTTTTCGAGTGGCCACTCATGATCTCGAAATCAGGGGTTCCGGTAATATTTTAGGAGAAGAGCAATCCGGAATCATTGCCGAAGTCGGCCTGGAACTTTATACGCAGATGCTTCAAGAAACCCTGGCGGAAATTAAATCGTCGGGAATGCCCGAGCCTTTGCCCGAACTCAATTCTGGCTACACCGCGTATTTGCCCGAGATTTACATTCCGGATCCGTCTGTTCGGATTGCTACTTACAAGCATCTCAATAAAGCAAAGACGCCCTCCGAACTCTTAATCCTTGAAGAGGAGGTCTTGGACCGGTTTGGACTTTACCCAAAGGAGGTGGAAAATCTTTTTCAAATTCTTCGGCTCCGAACTCTGGCTCACGCGCTCAAAGCCAGCCAACTCGATTGTTTTCCTGGCCGATTGACACTGTCTTTAAGTCCGCAGACACCCCTTGTCCTCGAGAAAATTATTCCCCTCCTTGGCAAGGACATTCAGCTCGATCCAAAGGGCCGACTTATTTATCAATTCGAATCGGCCGTCAAAAAACCCGAGCTCATCCGAGATGCCAAACAAAAGGGCCATCCGGAACGTTACGATTTTAACCTTTGCGCCACGTTCCTTAAAAAACTGATGGATACCTCAACCGTCGCGCTTGAGGCTGTATAAATTAGCGCCTATGATAACTCGATGAAAATCCTCATCCTTTTATTGATAGCGGCGGTTTTTAGTGATTGCACACCCCGCCCAAAACCCACCGTATCGTCTGACCAGGGAATGCCGGTCGCTCAAATTGATCAGCAGTTGATCACGGACCACGACCTTCTGGAGCGCATTCGAACGATTGAGAGTAAATATCCTCGGGTTTATTCGACGCACAACCAAAAAAAAGAACTCCTTCAGGAACTGATTCACGTGGAGCTTCTGTATCAGGAAGCCTTGAGGCGAAACCTGGATCAACGATATGAATTTAAATCGAGATTGGCAGACTTCTATGTCGAAGAATTGTCTCGGAATGCCAGACAACAGATTACTCAAAAAGATATCGAAGATTTTTACAGGAGGAACCGATTTCGATACGAGCAGATTTCGGCACGACATATTCTCATCAAAGAAAAGTCGGAGAACGAAATGGAGGAGGCGCGTCAAAAATTGAATGAAATTCGAAACGAACTTTTGCAAAGTCCGGAGCTGTTTCCTCGAATGGCCCGACAGTATTCCGAAGATACGACAAATAAAGAGTCCGGCGGAGATTTAGGCTTCTTTGTTCGAGAAGCCATGGTAGAGCCTTTTTCCGACGCGGCCTTTAAATTAAAAAATGTGGGTGAGATTTCGCCCGTCGTTCAAACGAAATATGGTCTTCATCTCATTCAACTCACCGGGGATCGTCGAGATATTAAATTTTATATGGATCAGGTTCGCGACCATCTTACACGCCAAACACAGCGCGCCCGTTTAGATGCCGAGTTGACTCGTCTAAAACATGCTCATTCGATCAGTGTTTTTGAAGACAACCTTCTTAAACTTTCTCCGCTTCCCGAAGGGGTTCTCAAAGATCCAGAAGATATCATTCCCAAGGGGGAGTTAAAGGATACATTTGAAGGCGGTCCGTGAGGGTTTTTCTTGCCGTTTTCATTTTATTGATTTTCGTTGGCTGTAGCGCCCAGCCTCGGGCCTCGGACGTTTTGATTCGAGTGAATGGAAAAAGTATAACTGTTCGAGAGTATGTCACTCTTTTTGAAAATTTAAAACCCAAAGAACTGAATCTCATCGGCAAAGAGAGAGCCGAAATGAAAAATATGGTTATCAAAACCTTGGTTCGTCGATCCGTCATCTTAACCGAAGCCGAGCGTCGGAATATTCACCTTACGGAAGAGGAATTAAAAGCGGGATTGGAAAGAATAAAATCAGGTTATACGCCGTCCGCCTTTGAGGAAGGCCTTTTGGAACAAATGGTCGATGAAAAAGATTGGAAAGAGCGAATGTCCCAAAGTCTCCTGATTGAAAAAATGTTCGATGCCTCTCAACCTCCTATTTCCAAGCCATCACTTAAGGAGGCGTTGAATTATTATAATGAAAATCAAAGCCTCTTTCGAACGGGCGAGGAAGTCTCGGCTCAACATATTGTGGTGAATGATGAAAAGACGGCCGAAATGCTGCGAGACAAATGGCGAAAGCAGCCCTCGAGTTTTTTAAGTCTGGCCAAAGAATATAGCACCGGGCCCGAAGCCTCTACGAACGGACAAATCAATGTGGAAAAAGAAACCTTGCCCGAGGAACTTGATCGCGTCCTTTTTGAAAGTCCGATAGGAAGGATATCGTCCGTCATTCAATCGCCCTACGGCTTTCATATTATAAAAGTGCTCTCCCGGCGATCCTCATTGAATCTTGATTTTGAACAGGTAAAAAACGAAATTCTTAAAATTCTCGCCGAAGAACAACGCCGGGCCTGGGTGCATAAATTTGAGGAACACCTCATTCGTTCGGCGACCATCGAATATAATCGAGAGCTTATTGCAAAACTCTAGTAATTTTAAAGACTTATATATCTCCCCAGGATACTGAAGAACTGGTATAGTGTTGAACCTCATGATAACGATTTTAATAGGAAGTTTGATTCTTGGAACAACAGAGCCGACGGCTCCCATGCCTTCATTTACGGAGAAAATCGAAGCAAAAGTCGGCAATGAAATTATCACCTCGACGGATTTGGTTTTGATGATAGAGACCATCAAAACTCAAAATCCTCATTTGGATTCAGATCGTCTGCGCCAACTCGCACGAGAAGCAGAAATAGACGTACGACTGATTTCTCAATATTTAAACAAAATGAATATTGGCATCAGCGATCGAGAAGTGGATCAACGGATCAATTCGATCCGAACGGCCAATAACATTCAGAGCGAGGAACAATTCAAGGCCCTCCTAGAAAGTCAGGGAACCAGTTTCCAACGGTTTAAAAATCAGCTGAAGCGGCAAATGGAACAAATGCAATTTGCTACTTTTATTCGGCGACAAATGACTCGAACGATCGAAGAAAAAGACCTCAAAACGTATTATTCCAATCATGCCAAGCGGTTTAGCTCAACGCCGGAAGTGGAATTGAAAGAGTGTTTTATTCCTTATGGAGAAAATCCAGAACTTGCAAAAGAGAGGGCGAAAGAATTTGAAGCGAAGCCGAAAACCTTTGATCGTTGTGTTAAAACACTGAGTGAAAGCCCTTCTGCTCAAAATGAGGGCTATTTAGGTAAATTTCAACGAAACGATAGTCTTCGGGAAGATATTGAAATGGCTGTTTTTTCTTTGAACGAGGGAGAAGTGACCGTCATTCAAACAGGCGCGGGCTTGCAATTATTTAAGGTCGTTAAAAGACGAGATCTTGGGTCTCGTTCGTACGACGACGTGAAGGCACAAATCAAAGACCTCTTGGAATCCGATCTTGCCGAAAAAGAAATGAAAAAGGTTCTTGCCGAATTGCGTGCCTCAACCTTTATTCAAATCTAGTGAGCAAGAAATTCATACGAATTGCCGCAACTCTTGGAGATCCTACAAGCATCGGCCCCGAAGTGGGGTCCCGAGCGCTCATCCATTTTTTAAAGAATCATCCCTCGGCACATATACGTCTTTTTTGCCCCCGAGAAACTTTAAAGCCATTTTCTAAGACCCTTCGCCCTTGGATTGCGAAAGGAAATCTTAAAATCGAAGATCCAGAATGGTGTCCGGCCTATATTCTTGGAAAGCCAAGCCTTCAATCGGCAAAACGGGCCTTGGAAGATCTCGATCGAGCGATCGATGCCTGCCTTTCCAATTCCTGCGAAGCTTTAGTCACCGGCCCCGTCGATAAGGCCATATGCTCAAAAGTTAATTCGGAATTTAAAGGCCACACGGAATATTTACAAAAAAGGACGAATTCCCCAGGAACAACCATGCTTTTGCAGGGTTTAAAGTTACGTGTAGCTTTGGTGACAACTCATCTTCCTTTAAAAAAAGTGGCGGGTGCCCTTTCTCGCGAAAAAATC
>CAZSZT010000078.1:0-7144 GCA_964611175.1 uncultured Bacteriovoracaceae bacterium | reverse complement strand
AGCCCCTAAAATAAAGAAGTTGTACTTCACTCATCTTGAGATCTCCATTTTTTCAAGAATAGGACAACAGTCCGAGACGACACGCTGATTACAATCTGAAATGAGCGCTTTCAATGTCTGCGCTAGTTTTTTGAGGTGTCCGATTTTTTGTTGCACATCCTTTAGCTTTTGCTCCGCTTTTGTTCGGACTTGGTTACAACGATCAACCGACCGGACACGCAGATTAAGAAGGCTTTGAATTTCCTCCAACTGAAATCCTAAGTCCTTGGCTTGGCGGATAAAATGAAGGCGCTTTAAGCTCTCCTCATTATAGACACGATAGCCAGATTCAAGCCGGGAGGCCGGCTTCAAAATACCTTCTCGCTCATAAAAGCGAATGGTCTGAGAGTTTACCTTAGCGACCTTCGCTAATTGGCCAATCGTATACGATTTCGGAGTGGGCATAGTTCAAAGTATACACCTTATACCTAACTATAAGGTCAAGGTTTTGCCCGCCATTAAAAGCAAAGACTCGGCGTTTTCCCTATTGACCCTATACCTAGGTATAAGGATTACGCTGATCGAGAAGGAGATAAAAACGATGGCTAATCGAAAAATCGAAGTTTTCACCTCGGGATGTCCCGTTTGTGAACCGGTAGTTGAACTTGTCAAAAAGACAGCCTGCCCTTCTTGTGATGTTGTTGTTTACGATCTTAATGCAGGATGCTCGACCAACGAATGCCGAGATAAGGCAAAACAATATGGCATCACACGTGTTCCTGCGGTTGTGGTTGATGGCAAGCTTCTTGATTGTTGTAAGATTGGAACAGTAAGCGAAAAATCTCTTCGAGCGGCTGGGGTGGGAACGAAATAAGATTGGGCGTTTTCCCTAGTGTTGTTTAATTTCGGATTATAACTAAGAGATTACACGGAGTACTTAATGTGTAATTTCAAGATGCAGTGACGCTCCTTGAATCAGCATAGTCCAAGATTTCGGCTCGAAATTCTATGAATCTGCGACTTCGCTTGCTTGTGGATTCTTCTTTTTCTGCAAGAACCCATTCCGTAGCCTTCAGAACAGCCATCACGTCTCCGCCTTCATCGATAAGCTTTTTGGCTTTCTGAAGGAATTCTCCGGTTCCATAAAAACTTTTCAGCTCTTCTTTCATAGATTGCACAACTTTATGTTTTAACGTGGATATTTGAAGACGTTCTAAAGTTTCAGCCTTTGCCTCCGCCCTGCAGGCTCTTCCTTCAGCCCTGAAGGCAACCCAAAGACTACCGCCAGCGAATATGGCACCGCCGGCCGTCACCAATAGCATTAAATATTCAATTCCAGTCAAATCTGCAGATTCCATCCAGAAATGGTAAATCGAAAACTTGAAGAGCCAAAGCTCATTTTTCAGGCGTTAATGGAATTCTATAGTGTGTCTTTCAGCCACAGCACACCAATTCACCTTGGTCTTCGTTCCACCGTCATAAGCTACAGCCAGTTTATTCTTGATAAGAGTCTCGGCGATAGATCGTTCATCAACTCTTACATCCGCAAGGATTCGAAAATATTTATCCCGTTCGACCTGTTCCAGGTCGATTCGCTTGGCATGGGATAGGAGATTCTCAACAAGTTTTTGGGTTGTGCGGGCCGCACTCTTTTCACATTTGTCTTTGGTTTTGATTTCCGCCGTATCAATGCCTTTGATTCGAACAGAAATATTCTTTCCAAAAAGCGGCGGGACGCCTGGGATATCTACCGTGACCGTATCTCCGTCATAATTTTTAGTGTACTTCACACATCGAAAGGTTTTTGCATCATGGTCACAATCCAAGCCAAATACCCATATTGGAACAACAGATACTGCTAGGGCCATTACCCATGACCCTTGGATCATTTTCATACCACCCCTCCCAAGGCCTTCTACTGAATTATGAATTCATTAAAGTAGATGCGCTTTATTTTTCCCGTTTGGAGAATTCGGTTGAACCTTTCAAAAAGCTCATTCCTTAACTTAATCTTACCCTCAGATGGAATAAGATCATCAGGATCAAATTTTGACGCTGCGTCCGTGAATTCCTCTTTCATTTTCATGACAAAATTCAGCCCTTGGATCTCAACAGCGATCTCTGGAGTTTCAAGTTCCAGGCCCATTTCGACTTTTAAGAAACGATTCTCTCTGAGAGTTACTACAAATGGAGCGAGTTTGATCGTGGGGCCAACGAGACTCTTGGGCAGCTCTACTTTGGGATGCGCTGTTTCTGAGACTGTAGGCTCATTGGGATTGTTGGCTCTTGCGGGGATCGCTTTGCCGGAGATCAGATAATAAGTGGCAACTATTGAAATAGTATTCGTAACCAGGATGAGAGAAAGCCAAAGCAAATGGATCGATTTAGATGTCATAGGATTAATCCTTCCTTAATAGCGATTTTCGACGATGCCGCCCGTGTTACCATCCACAAGCAAAAGCCCATGAGATCCGGCACAATCCAAATCACCCGCTCCACCATCGGCACACCTAATATTTTTTAAGCCGTACATGTTGTTCCATGAACCGGCTTTTTGCACACGAGGATTGGCCGGCATAAAAGAAGACCGTGGCATACTTTCGATATCGACATGTCGCAAATGACCTTCGGCATCCAAAAAGTGAATGTATTTATAGACGATCTCTTCTCCACTCGAATTTTTTTGAATGAAGATGAGGCCGTGTTGATATCGCCCCCATTGCGAAGGCGCCTCAATGAAATACGATTGATCAGTCACTTCAATTGTTGAGACATCAATTCCCCGTTTTTCGACCAAGTATTTGATGATGTCTTTCTTGGCCTGTTCTTCAATTTTAGAATCTCCTCCAAAGATCATCATTAAAAGTGCGAATGCCAGTGAAAGGAACGCAATGCTTCCAATGATCGCACCCGGCTTCATAACAAGTACTTCCGGTTTTGGATTTGTCGAATCCATGGGAAGTTTTCAGTTATCTAAAGAACTTTCTTCAGTCTCCGCTACGGGTTCTTCCTTATTAGAAGCTTTCTTATTTTCATGAGTGTCACCTTCAACAAAGCGACCCCACTGTCTATCCACCTGCTTTTGGAAAGAGGCACTTAGCTTGTGGTTATCCACTTTGTTAATGGCTGCAAAGACAGCTCGTTTAAAGTCAGCCTCCGGCATTGTTTCCAAAGCATAGATTTTATAGAAGATTCTTCGACTTCCATCTTCTTGGCTTTGTTCAAAGCGTTTCCACCACTGCGCTTCGGGCCGAAGCGAATGAGTGGTTAATGACGAGACTTCAGAGCCAATGTACTTAGCAACTGTACTATCATATGAAGCATTCTCTTCAGACCCTTGAAAGATGAATTCCATTCTGTTCTCAATCGCCTTTGAAATATTGGCCCTTGCATTATTTTGAGCGATCCTCGCTCCGGCTTCGGGTCTTTCATCGCCCCGTATTTGAGTAATACCTAAGCTACGAACTTTCCCGCCTTCAATCCAAAAGACTTTGGTGTCATCTGCCCATTCTGGCTGCTCCTTATTGGAAGCCGTGGCCAAGATTTTTTCCTCTTCGTAGTTTTGAACGTAGCTCTTGGTCGAACATCCGGCGAGGCTCGCCGCTATTGCTAAAATAATTATTTTCTTCATTGTTGTTCCCTCCTCATTAAAATTACCGTGATTGCAAATTTGAAATGGGTTGTCCGTACTTACAAAACAAATTCAAATCTACATTGACTTCAAACTTCATTTCTTGTGGATCTTCACCGGAGGACTCCTCGACCGAAGTGAAGCGATCTAAATAGGCCTCCCACACGATATGCCGCCATTCAATAGCCTTTTTTAAATTGAAAGTCTTTTTGTCGGCCTTTAGGTAATAGCCCACTGGAAAATCGTCCTCAGGATAAAGACGAGAGACCTCGGTCTCATCCCATTCAATGGAGAACACCTTTTTTTGAATCTCAAGAGGAATAAGCATCGTGTAATTTTGAAGAAACGTTGGGCCTTCAGAAGGGACGATATCTTTAACAGAATAGATATCAATGGAGGGAATCTGATTTTTGGCCTTTTTTAATCCTTCAGAATTTAAAAGAAGAGAACTTTGGAGTTCTATGTCTGAGAAATTTGGGTCGTCTGCTAATCTAATAGTCTTCTTATCGGCAACGGTGACAAAGACATTTCCTAATCGATAGGGACGGCTCTGCTGATAGCTCTTTAGAAAATAACGAGTTCCTGAAAAAAGATTCGCCGACTCTTGAGGTCTTAACGTGGGAAGTCCCGTAATCGTCATAACGAGAGTTCGTGGCTCAGAAAAATAAACAAAAGTGGGACAACCCTTATACCAATCTTCCTGACGACCTTCGCTAAAATCATAACAATCCCCAAACGGGGTATTTTTTATTCCCTCAATAAAAGTCCTTGGATGATCCGTTGGCAAAACCGTTAGCCTTGTTTCTAGTCTTCCGGTGTTTCGCCCTTCATGTGGATTTTGATACAATCGATAAAAATTCCGAGGATCTAAACTAGACCCACGAGGAAGTGAGCCATAAAGGAAAAAATATTTCGCCATATTACGGAGAAATTCTCTTTGGCCTTTTTGAATCTCCGCCGCTTGATCAGCTGGCGTGCCCCGTGCCGGGGCGGGAAGAACACCGACGGCATTAAATCGAAGAGCTTGGCTTTGTTTATCGCCTGAACAATACAAGGATTGGATATCTTTAGTGGTCTCAGCTTTTTGAATTTTGAAGGTTTGAGCGGAGAAAACCTCGGGCTCCGTTTTTACAGAATCGGGTCGTGTCTTAAAATTCTGATGAAGACCTACCGGCATACATCCTGATGTAAGGAAGAAAATAATAGCGGCGAACTTTCTCATTTAGTTCATCCTCTCTAGCTGTACTCGGATGACATCCTCATGAACGGCATTAAGCCTTAACGTTTTGGGGGCGTGTTTATCGGCTCGTACAATAATTTCCTCATCTCCTTTTTCGACAAGCACAATGGCCGGATGATTTTTACATTCATATTTTCTGGGCTTTGCCCCACGCACAAGAACGTCTGAGCAAGGAGGAATACTTAAGATAGACAACGCCTTCTGATTTGAATCAAAGGCAGTAGCCGGTAATTCCTTGGCATTCTCCGAATCTTCAATTTTTACTTGAGAGACATTGAACTCACATTGATTCCAAACTTGGAAGAATCCCTCTTTCTCCTCAATGGACTCGTTAACGATCTTGCAATTAAGCCCCTTAGCTTGAAACTTCTCTGAGACCTCTTGATGGAAGGCGGCGTTCTTCTCTGTTTCAATCGAGAGTGACTTAATCTGAGTATTCTTACTCAGTTGATTTGCGGCGGAAGCTTTGCAGGATGCTATAGACTCGGCACGAGCTTGATCTAAAGATGGGCCTTTTCCTGAACAAATGGTTTTCAGAAGCGGGCCGCTTCGATTGACGGAGCTATTCTTAGCCCAATCGGGGATGGCATAGGCTTTCTGAGTACCAAGGTAGAGTAATGAAATCACAATGATGAACGCTTCGACCTTCATTGCTCTCACTCCTCCTCATCAAGAGTGATTGGTAGGTCGTAAATGAGTTGTATCCCAGATGCTTCGCTCGTAATTTCGGCTACAGGCTGCGACCAATAGGTGGTATTGCAGGGATTAATGACACTACATGACTGCGTAGATTGGTTCCAATTGCTACAGAGGCTTCTCTGAGCCGGGATGTTGATCGTTGTATGATACATTTGGTTCGTGTTTCGAAGGTGCCTATACACCATCGTGATCGGAATCGGGTAGTTCTCTTCAATCCAGCCAAAAGTTGTGACAAGGTACTCATCACCTGTACAATCTGAAGACTGATAATAGAGACTTCCGCCGTAATGTAAATATCCCGTCACAGGATTGATCGTCCCCATAAATCCATCCTCATTAACGAAGGTGTAGGATGTTCCCCCATCGATAAGTTGACCAATCGTTTCACCATCAGATTTGACGACAATATTTAGGGTTCCTATATTGCTGCCTTCTGAATCGTTGTTATCATTATCGGATGTTTCACCGTCTGTATTTGGATCATCGTTGGTACTGCTATTTGTAGTTGATGCGCCCCCACAGGCAGAAAACATTGCCACGATGATTATTAGATAAAGGCCTTTCAACATTTAGCTCACGCCTTTCCGTCGGAAGGTCGACGCCTTTCAATTCGATGAACCGTGACACGAATGTCGCCTGAAAAAATTTCTTTCAGAATCGTCTCAGAGCTGGGCTCGTAAGGATCTAATTCGCCATAAACCAGTTCATGAACTGAGACTTTTAAAACATTGGCAACTTTTTTAAGCTGTTTAAGGTCAAGGGTCGTTCGGCCCGTAGACCAGGCATGCAAGTTTGTCTTAGGAACACCGGAAAGTTTTGAGAGCCTAGCCAACGACAAGCCTCTGTCTTGACAAAATTTGATAATGTTTTCGCTAAGCTTCATCCCCAATATATAATTATGTGGCGCTTCAGGCATTCTTTGTGCCTCAATTCCTTATACGGGTTTCACAGATCTCTATGCGGAACGAAAACTTTCTATTTTCCTGTTCTGCCAGTCTTGACGCAAAAATTCTGTTCTTCATAAGGACTTCATCTTTCAGTTTTTTGAAAAAATCTCTCAACGCTGCCCATATAGAAGCTTCAATCGTAAGACCTCAGCTCTTTGATCAGCATCACTCATTGGAAATTCGAGACTTCGTTTAAAGAAATAATTCTCCAGATGATTTCGTTTCTCAATATAACGTCGAATCTGAAGTCCCACTCCTCGAAGTATTTCTTCATCCACAATTTCCTTGTCCGTTGCTGCCTCACAAAGACGAGCCGTAATAAAGAGCTGACGATCTAGGTGATGGGACTCATCGATGAAATGAAGACATTTTTTGTCACTTTTTTCGTTCATAGAATCTCCAAACGCTCGAAATACAAATTCCAAAATACAGTTCCGCTTTCTGAAAAATGCTCCACGAAATCATTAAGCTTTTTCTCCTGAAACTTCTGAATAGTTCTCCTTCCTTATGAAGTCGGAACTATAAAGCTCAAGATCATCCAAATCGTTTTTTATGACGTGGCTATAAATAGAAGTGACAGCAAGAGAGGAGTGCCCGGCGTTATCTCTAATCGTCGCCAAGTCCACACCCTTCGCAAGCATGTTGCTA
>CAZSZT010000077.1:4427-7194 GCA_964611175.1 uncultured Bacteriovoracaceae bacterium | reverse complement strand
TTACTCAATGATTTGTCTGTTACCTGGCACTTAAGTGCCCTGACCCCCTATGAGGTCGCCGAGGCGGACGAAGCGTTTGGTACAGAAGCCTTCGGAGTCGGGGGCTGGACAGGGAATGTTGGCTAGAATTTGGCCATAAAGAGCTTTCATAAGAGCATCTGTTTTTTGAATTTTCCATTTTAGGATGAGATTTCCCGATGACCTGGAAAGATCACTTTGAAGGTCAAGTTGGCCGTCTAATTTTCCCGATAAAGGTTCAGATAAAAACGCGATATCTTTAATGGTGAGCTTCCCTGCATTGATTTCCGCCTTCAATGCCGCTTTTGAAAAAGACAATTCTTTAAATCCAGCAATATCGAGAAAGGCCTGAGGAGGAAGTCTTAAACTAGAAAACTCAATATTCATCGATCCATCGGTGGTTTCAAGGCGTTGAAGAGGGAGATTCAGTTCCCCTGTCACTAAGCCCTCGATATCCAACTGACTAGGAATCATCGAGCTTAATCGATTAGCGAGAGCCATCACGAGCGGCATCACGTTCTGAACGGGAACTTTGTTAAAGGTAGCTTCCATTCGGTCGGGAGTGGAACGTAAACCCCAATTCGTTCGCACCCAGAGTTCGCCGGAATCCAGTTTTGTTTTTAAGCTCTGCCTTCCAGGTAAAATCAGAAGCTGAATATTTTTAAAGTTGATCATTTCTCGATCATTTCGGACTAAGCATCGAAGCTTCTCCGCTTTGAAGCCAAAGGGGGCGCTTAATCCAAAGCCTTCGAGTTCGCACTTCACAGGATTGTAGACCAGCGTCGTTAAACTTTGTTCGAGCCATGATCGAATTTTTGGCCCCAGCCGGGAAAAGGGGAATGTTAAAATAAGAAATAAAATAAAAAATCCGATTCCCCATCCCAATAGTTGAAGAACTTTCTTCATTAAGAATCCTTTGAATGAGCCCATATGGCGGTGATATCGAGTTTTGATGGATCCGCGAATTGAGGCTTTACCGATAGTTCGACAAGCCGAATCCCCAGGCTCTCTTCGACGCTCTCTAAAAACCGTATGGCGGAATCTAAACTCGTGGGCGCCATCTGAATTTCTAGCCACTCTTCTTTCGAATTGTCGGAACCAGTCTTCGGACGAGTCGGCGCCGTTTTGGTGAGTGAGACTCCAAACTTCGTGGCTTGAGACTGCATATAGGAATTCAAATCGAAATCTGGCCCAATTTTTGTGGAGAGCCTTTCGTACTTCAACAAACTGGAGCGTTGGCTTTTGAGTTCAGAGATGAGGCTTTGGATTTTATCGACATTCTTGAAATTCGTTTCCACCTGATTCGCATGCCCGGAATAAAATGAATACCCTTCCTTGAGAACAAGGACGCTTAGGGAGAGGCTCATCAACGCGGCAAGGATCGTTAAAATAAGACGTTCTCGAGGGGCGAAACTCTGCCATTGTTGACGAGCTTTTTCTTGAAGTTCGTCCATCGGTTCAATCATTTTCTCGCGCCACTGAAGTTTCATTAAGTTGCCTGCCGTTCCACTTCCACCGTAAAGACTTTACAATCCGGTTTATTTTGACAATTCGTTACGGTCCCCGCTTTTAGTTTGGAATACTTTGATTTTAAGACTTCCACGATTTGATCCGCCATTTCCGCCGATGAAGTTTCGGCGGAAATAAAGATCGCCGAAGACGTCACTTTGAATTCTCGAACATCAATTTTTAAATGATTGGGAAGGAGTTCTGAAAATTCGGAAAGTACATTCAAAGGGCTTTGGTCATCTTCATGAAGACGTTCTAGCTTTTTTCGATTCTCCATGATTTCCTTCCTGAGGAGATCCACCGTTTGTTCGGTCGAGCCTTGAACCGAGATCGGCAAGCCACTTGATTTTAAGATTTGATTAAGGTCAGCCATCAAAACATTGTTTTCCTTCGTTTGGATAATAAAATGCAAAACCATATAGAGAAACGGTGCAATCATAAGAAGGGCAACTTTCCTCATCAAACTGAAAGAGCCAGTCTTTAACTTCTTAAGATTTTGTTGGAACTGAAAACTGGATTCCGAGAACGTAATCATTTTGGCTCGATGAGGACGTATTTGGCTAAGAGCCACACTTAAAGGTACAAGAGCCGCTTCGGGATCTTCAAGTTGATCCAAGCCGACAATTTGCCTAGAAGAATACAGATCCGAGCGAAGCGGTTTCATGGCCAGTGAAATTTCTCCGATATTTTCCTCAATGAATTCTAAAAAACCCGCTTTCGCCGCCGGTGCGCCGAATGTGTAGAGGGGAAAGGGTTTTGGAAATATAATCCGTTCCGTTTGCATTCCTTTAATGGTTCGTCGAAGCTCGGCCAAAAATAAAGCGATCGCGGCACGATCCAGATCAGCGCCATCCTTTAAATTTTTGCCGCCCCATAGGAAGGATCGTACGCCAACGATATTCCCATTTTTTTGAAGAACTAAAAGCTGGGATTTGGAATGCCCCATTTCAAGAATACCGAAAAGCCCATTTTCCGAAAGCGCGTGGCGAAGACTTGCAAGATTTAAGGCCTCCACACTGAAGGCTGGAACCGAGGGCTGAAATTTCTTCAGCTCCGCTTCAAAATTTCTGATGGCCTCTCGTTGATAGGTCATCGCTAAAACCAAGGTTTCTTTTCGATGAGAAGCAATGGCATCACCTTCCAAAAGCCGAGATCGAATTTGGATATCTTCGATGTCAAACGGAATCATGGACTCCAATTCAAGGCTCAAAACTTTTTCGATTTTCTTTTCCGAAGAAAA